>JAKSSN010000067.1 GCA_024403095.1 Oscillospiraceae bacterium | reverse complement strand
GCAGCAGCTCCCGCAGAGCAGACCACCGTTACCTTCGGCGAAGATGCAATGGCAGCAAACGAAAATGCTACCGTTACTGAAAAGCCCGATGGTGTCCAGCCCGGAACCGAGTTCTCCTACTGGACCAACTACGACGTTCCCCTTTACTGCCCCTGGATCGACAACCGCGCCAGCGCTCTGCTCTGGCAGGTATACGACAACCTGGTAATGCGTTACCACTCCGATGTTACCGATATCCGTCCCTGCCTTGCTGAGAGCTGGGATGTCTCTGAGGATAACACCGTTTACACCTTCCACATCCGCCAGGATGCATACTTCTCCGATGGCGAGCAGGTCACTGCAGATGCATTCGTTTACACCTGGGACAACGCAACCAAGGAATACCAGAACCGCTACTTCGCTTCTGTAGCATCCTACGAAGCAGTTGACGAGTTCACTCTGGTAGTTACCCTGCTTGCTCCTTCCGCAAGCTTCATCAACGACCTGGTTTGCCAGCCCCATTGCGGCCCTGTATCTCCCAAGGCTCTTGAGCAGTATGGCGCAGAAGACAACCGCTCTGCAGTTGGCTGCGGTCCTTACATCGTTGACAGCTACACCCCCGGCGAAGGCTTTGTTCTGAAGGCCACCCCCAACTACTACAACGAAGTAAAGCAGCCCTCCATCGAGACCGTTAAGATGGTTCTGATCCCCGATGAAAACACTGCTCTGCTTGCTCTGCAGAACAACGAGCTCGACTGCATGAACTTTGTTTCCATCAAGGTTTACGGCACTCTTGAAGCAGCAGGCTGGAACATCCTCCGCATCAAGGACCGCACCAACCCGTTCTGGATGAACCCCACCGTCAACCCCATCTTCCAGGATGCTGTTGTCCGCGAGGCTCTCTGCCACATGGTCAACTGGGACGATGTTAACGAGCTGGCATACGACGGCCTGTTCGGCGTTCACAATTCCTACTGGGATGGCTCCGGTGAGTATCCCTACGATGAGTCCTACGACTACGATCCCGACCTCGGCCTGCAGATGCTGGCAGATGCTGGCTACAAGCCCGAAGACATCAAGTTCACCATGCTGGCTGACCCCGACTTCACCGATGTTGAAACCGTTCTGACTCAGATGTTCAACGACCTCGGTCTGGTCAACGTTGGCTTCGAGACCCTCGACGGCGCTACCTGCTATGGTATGCTGAAGGGCGGCACCTACGAAGTATTCCCCTGCCACAATGGTTACTCCCTCGAGTCCTGCCTGACCCCGTTCACTATGGGTATGGTTGAAGGCGGCGCACAGCCCGTTATGTTCCTGAAGGCTGCAAACCCCGAAGCATACGACGAAGCTATGGAATACTACAATGCAGCAACTGTTGCTCCCACTTACGAAGAGTATGTTGCTAACGTTGCACAGCTGACCCGTATCTGCCAGGAGAATCACCTCTCCTTCGGCGGCCTGAACACCACTCGTTTCTACGCTGTTAACGACACCATCAGCGGCGTATATCCCAGCCAGATCGGCGGCTATGTAGAGTTCTGCTACATGTACTCCAACGTCGGCTAATTCATAACGCAGTCTGTTCTATTCAGTTCAGACACACCTGAAGCAGAACGGCAGGACCCCCTGCCGTTCTGTTTGAATATTGAGAAAATAGGTGGAGAAATATTATGCTTAAATATACAATCAAGCGTATACTTCTGATGCCGGTCCTGCTCCTTATTGTGGCACTGCTGATCTATCTGTTGCTGAACCTGAACGGAGCGGATCCCATTCAGAACATGCTTCCTTCCGAATACACGCAGGAGCAGTATCTTGCCCTGCAGCACAAATATGGCTTGGATAAGCCTATCATTGTTCAGTACTTTAACTGGGTCAAAGGTATTCTTCACGGAGACCTGGGTACCTCGTATAAAACACGCGGACCCGTTGGCGACGACGTATGGTACCGCATCCCCATCAGCATTAAGGTCGCAGTGATCACAACTGCGATAATGATCTTAATTGGTCTACCGCTGGGCGTTATGTGCGCGGTGAAGCAATATACGCCCTTTGATGATATCACCAATGTCGTATCCAAGTTCCTTGGTGCAGTTCCCAGCTTCTGGCTTGGCCTGATGTTTATGATCTGGTTCTCCGTTGGCCTGGGCTGGTTCCCCACTTTTGGTATTAAAGATGGTGCAAAGAGCTATGTGCTTCCCATTGCCACGCTGCTGCTGCCCTTCCTGGCAAACTTCATTCGTCAGGTTCGCTCCGCAATGCTCGACTGCATCCGTCAGGACTATATTCGCACGGCACGTGCAAAGGGCGCTTCCGAAAGCAGAGTTATCTACCACGAAGCTCTGAAGAACGCAATGCTGCCCATCATCACCTTCGCCGGCGGCTGCTTTGCATCTATGATCGGCGGCGCTGTTACCGTTGAAAAGCTGTTTGCAATTCCCGGTATTGGTTATAAAGTTGTTGAAGCAATCAACACCCGCGATATTCCCACCATGCTGGCTTGCGTTATGGTGCTGTCCATCCTCACCATCGTGATGCAGCTGATCATCGACCTTTCTTACGCCTTCATTGATCCTCGTGTGCGCAGCACCTTTGTATCTGTGAAGAAGAAAAAACCGACTAAGGCATAAGGAGGAAGAATTATGAGCAAATCAAAAGCCCCTCGGCTGAAAAAGAATTCTCAGGCTGCCGAAATCTGGAACAGCCTGCTGCACAGACCCGCCGCAGTGATCGCACTGATCGGCTGTGCTATCATCCTTTTCCTTGCTATTTTTGCTGACGTTCTGGTTCCGTATTCCGTAGCTATCCGCCAGTCCGGTAAGATCAAGCTCCTTGCCCCCATGACCACCGATATCTACGGCAAGCTGCATGTTCTTGGTACGGATGACCTGGGCCGCGATCTTCTGGCCCGTGTCATTCACGGTGCAAGAACCGCAATGGAAATCGGCGTGATCTCCACTCTTATTTCCATTGTTATCTCCACCATTCTGGCCTGCATGTGTGCAATGCTGGGCGGCTGGGTCGATAACGTGATCATGCGTATTGTTGACGTTGTCAGCTGTGTGCCCGGCATGGTCGTTGCTTTGGCTATTTGTGCGGCGTTGGGTAATGGCATACCGCAGCTGCTGGTTGCACTTACCATTTCCTCTCTGCCTATGCATATCAAGATGGTCCGTTCCGTGGCCCTTACGGTTGCCAAGAAGGACTATGTTGAATCTGCTGTTGCACTGGGTGCAAAGCCCGGCTACATCATGCTTAAGCACCTCGTACCCAACCTGATGTCTGTTATTCTGATCAACGGCACTGCACAGGTTTCCATCAACATCATGCAGGGTGCAACCCTTGGCTTTATCGGCCTTGGTGTTAAGGCTCCCACTCCCGAATGGGGCACCATGCTGGCTGGTGGACTTTCCTTCACCCTGCGTGCTCAGTACATGGTAGTTATCCCCGGTCTGGTGCTGTGCCTTGCTGCACTGAGCATCAACACCCTGGGCGACTGCCTGCGCGATGCATTTGACCCGCAGCTGAAGGGCAAGGCATAAGGAGGCAAAACCATGAGTGAAAATTTACTTGAAATTAAAGACCTTTCGGTCCGTTACACAACCGATGGCGTGATCTCCCGCGCAGTAAACCATGTAAACCTCAGCCTGAAAAAGGGCGAAGTTCTTGGTCTGGTCGGCGAGACCGGTGCCGGTAAAACCACCACCGCACTTACCCTTCTGCGTCTGCTTCCCAAGTTCACCTCTGAAGTTGAAGGTGAAGTGTTCTTCGAAGGCCAGAACCTGCTGACCATTTCCGAAAAGGAAATGCGCGCCGTGCGCGGCGACAAGATCTCCATGATCTTCCAGGATCCTATGACCTCTCTGAACCCGGTTTACACCGTTGGCGAGCAGATCGGCGACGTTATTCGTTTCCACAACCCCGACCTGAAGCCCAATGAGGTTTCCGACCGTATCGACGAGATGCTGAAGCTGGTTGGTATTCCTCCTCAGAGAAAGGTTGAGTATCCTCACCAGTTCTCCGGCGGTATGAAGCAGCGTGTTATGATCGCAATCGCCCTGGCCTGCAACCCTGACCTGCTGATTGCTGACGAACCCACCACCGCACTGGATGTTACCATTCAGGCTCAGGTTATTAAAATGATGCGTAACCTGCAGAAGGAAATGGGCACTTCCGTTATTCTGATCACCCACGACCTGGGTATTGTTGCAAACTTCTGCGACAAGGTTGCCATTATGTACGGCGGCGAGATCGTTGAATCCGGTACACTGGAAGAAGTGTTCGACAAGAGCAAGAATCATCATCCGTACACCAACGGTCTGTTTGGTTCTCTGCCCAACATCACCGAACGTACTTCCAGACTTACTCCCATCATGGGTCTTACTCCCCATCCCTCTGAGCTGCCTGAAGGCTGCAAGTTCCATCCCCGCTGCCCGCAGTGCATGGAACAGTGCAAGTCCGGCGAGAATCCCCCCAAGGTGGCAGATGGCGGTCATGAGATCCAGTGCCATCTGTATGCAAAGAAGGAGGCCTGAAGATGAGCGAAGAGAAAAAAGTTCTGCTTGAAGTAGACCATCTGAAAAAATACTTCGATACCCCGCGCGGACAGCTCCATGCTGTTGACGATGTCACCTTCACGATTGAAGAGGGTAAGACCCTTGGTGTTGTTGGTGAATCCGGCTGCGGCAAGTCCACTCTGGGCCGTACCATCCTGAAGCTCCTGCCTCATAGCGATGGTAAAGTTATCTTTAACGGCAAGGAAGTTACTGCAGCAACTCCTGCTGAGATGCTGGCTCTGCGCCGCGAGATGCAGATCATCTTCCAGGATCCGTTTGCATCCCTTGACCCCAAGATGACTGTTTCTCAGATCATCGAGGAGCCTCTGAAGATCCACAAGATCTACAAGGATAAAAAAGAACGTCAGGAGCGCGTGAAGGAACTGATGAGCATCGTTGGTTTGGATGAGCGCTACATGATGACTTACCCCCACGAGCTGGATGGCGGCCGCCGTCAGCGTATCGGCATTGCCCGTGCACTGGCCCTGAACCCCAAGTTCATCATCTGCGATGAGCCGGTATCTGCTCTGGACGTTTCCATTCAGGCACAGGTTCTTAACCTGCTGATGGACCTGAAGGATACCATGGGTCTGACCTACATCTTCATCACCCATGACCTTTCCGTTGTTAAGCACATCTCGGATGATATCCTGGTGCTTTACCTTGGCAAGATGGTAGAAATGACCGACTCCGACACTCTGTTCGACGAGCCTCTGCATCCCTACACCAAGGCACTGCTTTCTGCAATTCCTATTCCTGATGCATCCTACAAGGGCAAGGAAGCTGAAGTTATGAAGGGCGAAGTTACTTCTCCCATCGAGCCGCCTCCCGGCTGCCGCTTCGCTGCTCGCTGCCCCCATGCAAGCGAAAAGTGCTTTCAGGTTTCTCCGGAATTCAAGGAAGTCAAGCCCGGCCACTGGGTTGCCTGCCACCTGTTCGAGTGATCTTTACCGAATCACATATTTCTCAATTATTCAAGCGGGAAATGCCTTTAAAGGCATTTCCCGTTTCTTTTTTTATACAGCTGCTAAGTTATGCAAATATATTTAAAAAGCTCTAAAAGAATGCGTTGACTAAAACAAAGTTATGTGCGATAGTATTAACATAAACAAGCCTGTAAACCAGGCAAATTCAATGTACATCCGGGGCGTCGTACCCATGCCCTAAAATATAAAAAAGGAGATATTTATCGATGGCAGAGAAACTGAACGTTCTGCTCATTACCGGTATTGTTACCGATGAGCATACCCCTCTTATGAACCCAATGATCCGCTATATGCTGGAGTCCACCGGCAGATTCCGTGTGAAAATCACCGAAGAGTTCACCGGCTGCACCGCTGAAACTCTTGCAAAGTATGACGCAGTATTCATCAACTACGATGGTAAATACGATGTTGAAGCTCCTTTTATCGGCTGGGGCAAAACTGCAGAAGAAGCACTGTATGAGTACGTGGAAAATGGCGGCGGCTGCGTTCTGTTCCACACCGCAATCATGAACCCCACCGGCCGTGTACACGATGATAAATATGTAAAGCTGGTTGGCTACGACTTTAACCTGATGGGCGCTGCCGGCGCAGCAGAAGGTGTGCGCAAGAACCCCAAGCTGGAGTACGTGATCCACACGCACCGCGATGCACACGAGATCGTTGCTGTGAACCAGGAAAACTGGATGACGGTTCAGGAAGACGTGTTCTGCAATGCAAAGCAGGTTGACCCCGATATCACCGTTCTGGCATCCGTTACCGACCATGTTGAGGATTATGACCTCAGCACTATGCAGCGCCATGTTGCCCTTGCATACGAGGGCGTTGATATGAACACCCTGCCTGGCATGAACGGCGAAGTTCCTGTGGTTTGGGTTCACAACTTTGGCAAGGGCCGCGTATTCGTATGTGCCATCTGCCATGGCCCCGATACTCTGCAGCGCCCGAATATGACCTCTATGCTGTGCCGCGGCACTGAGTGGGCAGCATCCGGCGAGATCACCATTCCTTACCCCGATATTCAGTATGAACGCCGCAAGAATGCATGGCCCTTCTACAACGATATTACCTGGGCACAGATGGGCGAGATCAGAAGATGGTAATCTGATTCAGTATTTCCAAAAACGGGAAGTCCTTTTGGGCTTCCCGTTTTTCTTGCCATCAACGCAAGTTTGGTGGTAAGATTACCCCAATGGAAAAGAAAAGGAGATATTCAATGGAACCGAACGAAAAAGAAGAGCTGGTTGATGTTGAAACCGTGATGCTTGCAACCGAAGATGGGGAGCAGGAGTGCGCAATTCTGGATTACTTCAGCTTTCAGGGGCATAAATATGCCATCTGCAGCCCAATCGTGGACGATGTGATCACCGAACAGGTGGAGATCTTCCGCTATAAGCAGAACGGTGACAAGGTAAGCATGGATATTGTAAGCGACAAAAAAACCTTTAATAAAATAGCTGAGGCATATAATAACCAGGCCTGAAATCAAAGCGTTCGATCATTTGAAATCGAACGCTTTTCTAATATTTCTGCCCCTTGAACAGGTTTGCAGAGCATACAGGAAAGGGGCTTGTAAAGCTAATTGCATCCTATGTAAAAGGAAATGCTGAGTTTTCTCGACAGTTACTTTTACATTCTACGGGTAGAGCACACGTGGTAAAGTCCCTTTTATCGGTCGGCTGATGGGTATACTGAGAGTATCAAAAAAATATAAGGAGTATGAATCATGTTAAATCACATCACTATCATGGGCCGACTGACCAGAGATCCGGAAATCCGCAGCACCTCCAATAACACCCCTGTGGCATCCTTTACCCTTGCAGTAGACAGGGACTATGGAAAAGATGAACAGGGCAACCGTCAGACCGATTTTATCGACTGCACGGCCTGGCGTGCAACAGCAGAGTTTGTTGGTAAGTATTTCCAAAAGGGAAGTATGGCAGTAGTAAGCGGAAGGCTCCAGATCCGCGACTGGCAGGATCAGAACGGGAACAAACGCAAAACTGCCGAGGTGGTAACGGAAAACATTTATTTTGCCGACAGCAGAAAAGATGCTTCTGCCAGACCGGCAGCGCCCCAGGCACAGGCAGCGTGGGCAGAGCAGGGCCAGGAAGACGAAGGACAGCTTCCGTTTTAAATAACAGAACCTTCCAGTGATCAAACAGCATCGTGCAGAGCCCCAACACAAAACATTGTGTTGGGGCTCTGTTTTCTTTCTGGGCAAAATTCAAGGGGATATTTTTCACCGGAACAGGGAATAAAAAGCCGTATTTTCCCCCTTATCCGGTAGAATAATACGAAAACTGTGATATACTTTAGCCATGGTTAAGAAAGAGGGTGCTCAACATGAACCGCAGAGCACAAACAGCTTGTTTATTCACAGCTGTGTAACAAATAAGCTGCTTAAATCAAGTATAGTAAATAAAAAAATGGAGGTAAACAATATGTCTATTATCAGTGGAATCATCCGTCTTGGCGCAGCTGCAGGTGCAGTATTTGCCGCAAAAAAGGTTGTTGATCGCTACAACGAAAATGCTGCTGCCCGCTCAGCAGAAGAAGCTTCTGCCAGCAAGGTAGATGAAGTGATCCGCGCAGCCAGCGAAGTTTACAACGAGACCGCAGAAGTGGTAAAAGAAAAGGCTCCCGGAATCATCGAAACCGCCAGCGCTAAGGCTCAGGAACTGGTTCAGGCTGCTTCAGATTATGCAGATAAGAACTTCCCACAGGCAAGTGCAAAAGTGCGCGAGGCAGTTAATACCGCAGCTGATTATGCAGCTGAAAAATTCCCCGTAGTTATGGATAAGGCAGAGGAACTCATTGGCAAGGCTGCTGAAAAGGTGGAAGAAGCAGTGAATGCATTCAATGCAGGCGAGGAAGAAGCAGAGGCTGAAGAAGTCCAGAATGCCGAAGAAGCATTTGAAGCTGTAGTTGATGCAGAGATTTCAGCCGTTGAAGAAGCTCCTGCAGAAGAAAAGACCGAAGAATAATTCTTAACCTAACAGCACCGGAGGAAGCCGCAAGGCTTCCTCTTTTTTATTCTTATTCCAAACAGGAATGGACCAGCCGCTACTTGATTCTGCCGG
>JAKSSN010000066.1 GCA_024403095.1 Oscillospiraceae bacterium | reverse complement strand
AATCTCGTAGGGTGTGAATAGCACTGCTAGGGTTCAAATCCCTAACTCTCCGCCAATAAAAACAGCTGATTTTGTTATGAAATCAGCTGTTTTTCTATGTTTAGCACAGTTATGATCCCCAAATGTTCAATGTGAATTTGAAAGAAATCCGTTTGACTATAATTATGACTACAATAGGGCGTAAAAGCGCGTAGCCAGATGGGTTCATGCATCTTGGTCAGGGAACCGAATCGTCGCTTGCTATTCCATTACGGATGAGATATAATTTAAAAAATTGAAATATTTAACAGATAGGGGACAGATGCATGCTGAAAGGTGTTTTCTTTGACCTGGACGGGACTCTTCTTCCGATGGATCAGGATGAATTTGTGAACGGATATTTTGGATTTCTGTGTAAAAAAATGGAACCTTATGGTTATGAGGCAAAATCTTTGGTAAAGGCCATATGGGGCGGCACAGGGGCAATGGTGAAAAATGATGGTTCCTGTACGAACGAAGAGGCATTCTGGAATTTCTTCTGTTCTATTTATGGTCCCGATGCCAGAAAACATATCCCGCTGTTTGAGGAATTTTATGCGGTGGATTTTCAAAAAGCAAAACAGTTTTGCGGATTCAACCCGATGGCAGCTGAAGTTGTGGCGCAGTGTAAGGCCGCAGGAAAACGAGTCGTCCTTGCAACCAATCCTTTGTTCCCTCAGATTGCAACGCGCAGCAGAATTGGTTGGGCAGGCTTGAAACCTGAGGATTTTGAACTGTTTACGGCGTATGAGGATAGCCGTACCTGCAAACCCAACCCGGATTACTACCGTGAAGTTCTGCAGAGAACTGGTCTCAAAGCGGAAGAATGCCTGATGATCGGCAATGATGCAGCTGAGGACATGGTGGCTGAAACCCTGGGAATGAAAGTGTTCCTGCTTACCGACTGCCTGATCAACAAGGCAGGGGCAGATCTTGATCGCTGGCCACATGGCAGCTTTGAAGACCTGAAGATCTATCTGCAAAAACTTTTTAAGGAAGAATAAACAACAGAACGGACGCGCTCAGAATCATTCTGGAACGGCGTCCGTTTTAATGTTTGGGAATTCAAATTGAAGATAGAACGAGAGAATGCTATAATGACCTGAACAGTCTGAGAATTAATACCTTGCTTTTATAACAGCATTGCTTGCTAAAATGTGGCGGAGTAGGGCCCAGTAAAAAGCGCATTAGAAATATTTTAGGCTCACTGTGTAACAGCTGCCGGTCTCCCAGCAGCTGCATTGAATAGTTTTTTGGAGAGAATATATGCATTATGTTCAGGCCAAGGGAATATTGTCTGCGCAGAACGGTATGAACATCTACCGCGGCTGCACCCATGGGTGTATTTACTGTGATTCCCGAAGCCTTTGCTATAATTTCACGCATCCCTTTGAGGATATTGAAGTTAAGGAAAATGCACCGGAGCTTTTGGAGCGAGCGCTTAAAACCAAGCGCAGGCGCTGTATGATTGGCACTGGCGCAATGTCGGATCCATATATGCATCTGGAAGAGCAGCTGCGATTGACGCGCCGTTGCCTGCAGATTATTGACCGATACGGATTTGGCGCTGCGGTCCAGACAAAGTCTGCACGTATCCTGCAGGATATTGACCTGCTGGACTCCATTAATCAAAAAGCAAAGGCTGTGGTACAAATGACAATGACCACCTTCGATGAGGATTTGTGCCGTGTGCTTGAGCCGAATGTGTCCACTACCTTCCAGCGCTACGAGGCGCTGAAACAGTTTCAGATGAGGGAGATTCCGACTGTAGTATGGATCAGCCCAATCCTTCCTTTTATCAATGATTCGCTGGAAAATCTGAAGGGAATTCTGGACTACTGCGTGGATGCGGGAGTTAAGGGCGTGATATTCTTCGGCATGGGAGTTACGCTGAGAGAAGGGGACAGAGAATATTTTTATGCTGCTTTGGATAAACACTTCCCGGGGATGAAAGAACAGTATATCCGCTCGTTTCATAATGCCTATGAATGCCCCAGCCCAAACGAGAAGGAGCTCACCCGGTATGCGGAAAAAATCTGCAGCGAAAAGGGGATCCTCTGCCGCCCGGAGGACTGCTTTCAGTTTATGAGGGAACTCCCGGAAAAGTATGAACAGATGAATCTGTTTTCATAAATAACAAACGGATCACCAGACGGTGATCCGTTTGTTATTTGCTGCCAAATAAATTATGAATAAGTGCTTCCAAAAATCCAATTACCCTTACCGTGCAGGTATCGGATGACGAGCCATCAGCAGTAGTGACCTGAATCGTACAGCTGCCTTTACCGAATGCGTCGATACGGCCGGAACTGTCAACAACAGCAACAGACGGGTCGGAAGAACTCCATAGCAGGTCACTTTCTGTACAATGCTCCAGCACAGTTGTGAGGGTAAAATGGGACCCCTTTTTCAGAGTGAGTCCAATTTGCTCCAGGCGGCAGAACATGGGCTGCGGCAGAGCGGGGATATGCTTAAGAGCCAAAACTGTACCGCATTCTGTGCAGCGCTGCTCTTCCAGGCCTTCTGAACCGACCTGTGGGGCGGTAACTTCAACAAATTTGCCGGGAACATGAGAAGGGGCAAGATAAGAATCGCGGTAGCTGTAATTGCAGCCGCTGCAGCGGTGTGTCGTGTACCCCCAGGTCTCACAGCCGGGCGGGGTAACGACGGCTTCCACATGGGGAGATTCACAGCTTTCGGGGGTTAAGAACCGGGAATAATCAAAAACCTCATCTCGATAGAAATGATTCTGATTTCCCTGCCGTACCAGAGCACCTACAAGATTTTCGGCATCGTATGGTTTGCAGTAAGCACGGCGGTCCCGGTTGTTTTCATAAAAATGTATGGAGCCGTTCACCAGGTTGTCTGCCAGAAGGTCCGCTTGCCAGTCAAGGCCGCAGACGGCATACATGCCAACCAAGCCGCCGCTGTGCACATATCCATTGCAGGATACATAGCCGTTCAGGTCAACACTGCAGCTGCGGATGGATGCGCGGCCGCAGCTGAGAATACCGCCCAGGAACTGCTCGCAACGGCCTTCCGAATACCTGTCGGTGAAGACCAACTCAACAGCGGCTGAGGTATTCTGAATTGCAGCGGCTCCATAACCGATGATGCCGCCGATGCCGCCCATTTGAGCGTTGTTCTGCAGAGATGCTCGCCCGGTAACGGTGCAGTTATCGATCTGGCACCCATCGGAAAAGCCAAAAAGAAAACCCGCAAAGCAGGGCAGGTCCGAAGAGACGCTGAGTACCGAATCAACCAGAATCAGGTTGCGAACTTCAGCATTGCGGCCGATGGAAAACAGGCCGCTGAACACACCGCTGCAGGTTTTTCGGTTCCCGTCCATAACGGTAGCTGGCTCCAGGCCGCATGCACGGATGTTCAGGTTATAGATGGAATGCCCATTTCCGTCCAGCAGGCCGGAAAAAGCAAAAGGGACCCAGTCAATATGCTCAAGGTCAAGGTCTGCGGTTAAAATATAGCTGCCGGATGGGTCATCTCTTATGGCCAACAGATCCTGAACCGAGGAAATATCACGCAGTTCATCGGAGTAGTCTGCCTGACCAACAGCAGGAAAAAGGGAAAAAAGCAAAAAGAGAATGATGAAACAATGAACTATTTTTCTCATGGATTATCCTTATGATATGAAGAGTAAACGGAAAAGAACTCTGAAGCAGTAGTTTAGTATGTACTGTGGAAAATAGCAAGAGATATAGCCTTGAGTTTAAAATAAAAAAGATTGCAAAAACAGATAGAATGAAATATCCTTTATTATATAGGATATAAAAACCAGAGGAGAGATAACTATGATATACAAACCGTTCCAGAACATCAGCCTTTCCCGCCTTGGCCTTGGCAACATGCGTCTGCCCCAGGTGAACCCCAAAGATCCGAAGTCTCCCATCGATTATGCTGCTGCACACAAGATCATTGACCGTGCCTACGCAGAGGGAATCAATTATTTCGACACCGCTTATGTCTATAATGCCGGTGACTCCGAACGCTGCCTTGGGGAATGCATGAAAAAATACCCCAGAGACAGCTTCTACCTTGCCACCAAGTTTAATTATGGCGCAAATCCCGATTATAAAGCTGTATTCCAGGAGCAGCTGGAACGCCTGCAGACGGATCATATTGATTTTTATCTTCTGCACTGCCTGCTTGATTTTAATATCGATAATTATCTTAACTGCGGCTGCATTGAGTATTTCCTGAAAATGAAGGAAGAGGGCAAGATCTCTTATCTTGGCTTCTCCAGCCATGCCAGCCCTGAGACTCTTCGACGTATGGCAGATCATCATGCATGGGACTTTGCCCAGATTCAGCTGAACTACTTTGACTGGAATTATGGCACTACCAAGGAAGAATATCAGATCCTGGAAGAGCACAATATTCCCATCATGGTCATGGAGCCGGTTCGCGGCGGCAGACTCTCTGCTCTTACCCCCGATGCCGAAGCTGTGCTGAAAGAAGCACACCCCGATTGGAGCATTTCCTCCTGGGCTCTGCGTTTTGTACAGGCACGTCCCCAGGTTCAGGTGATCCTCAGCGGTATGAGTGCTGTGGAGCAGGTGGAAGATAACCTGAATACTTTTTCTGCTGAAAATGGACTCAGTGCTGAAGATGAGGCCATCGTAACCAAGGCAGTGGAAATGTTCCGCAGCCAGCTGCAGGTACCTTGCACCAAATGCAGTTACTGCACTCCTGACTGCCCGATGCAGATCAATATTCCCGAATATCTCAGACTGTATAACGATTATAAAGTCAGTGGTCCTTTTGTTCTTAGAGAATATGGCGATATCGAGTCGGTTGGCAAGCCCACGGACTGCATCGGCTGCGGTTCCTGCACCGGCCACTGCCCGCAGAATATTAATACCCCTGAGATCATGGCTGAGCTTGCAAAGCTTGTGCAGAAATAATTATGAAGAAAATTATCTGCTTTGGAGACTCAAATACCTCAGGCTACGATCCTTCGGATCCCTTAGGCGGGCGCTACCCGGAGCACCAGCGCTGGACAACTCTTTTGGAAAAGCTGAGTGAAGTGCCAATCATCAACTGTGGCATGGAAGGGCGCTGCGTTCCGCAAAAGGGAAGAGAAGCAGAGGCGGAACTGCAGGTGATCCTGTCTCAACGGCCTTTTGATGGTGTTGTGCTTATGCTGGGCACGAATGATATTATAAATTCGGCCATTCCCAACACCCAGAAAATTGCGGCAAGAATGGAAAATTTTGTTCGTATGCTGCAGGCTGCGGAGCCTTCTGCCCGAATCCTAATAATCGCACCGCCGGGTATTGAGGGATATGGCCTGACGGTGTTCCAAAACACGGTTTCGCTTGCGGACCGTTACCGCAGAATGGCACGTAATCTTGGAATTGAGTATGCGGATGCTACAGAATGGAACCTGAAATTCGCTTATGATGGAATTCACCTTACTCCTGAAGCAAACCGTGTTTTTGCAGAAAAGGTTGCTGCTGCACTGGGAATTCGAAAGTAATAAAGGAATAAGAATCGGGCATGCTGCTTAGTGTTGAAAATGTATCAAAATCATATGGCGATCGAATGCTGCTTGACGGCATCAGCCTTTACCTGAAGGAGGGCGACCGTGTTGGTGTTGTTGGCGTGAACGGAAGCGGGAAAAGTACCTTGCTGAAAGTTGCCGCCAGTGCCGAAACACCGGATAGCGGAACCGTGCGATATGATCCGAATGTGAGAGTAAGCTATCTTTCGCAAACACTTCAGGACCAGCCGCAGCTCACAGTACTTGAGCAGGTTTTTGCTTCGGCACCCACTGGGGCTCGGGAGGCAGAAGAATACGAGGCCATTGAGATCCTCAACCGCCTTGGCATATTTGACCCCAGTCAGAAGATCGGCGAGCTCTCCGGTGGCCAACGCAAACGTGTTGCACTTGCATCGGCGCTGGTGCACCCGGCTGACCTGCTGATCCTGGACGAACCCACGAACCACCTGGATGCGGAAATGATCGCCTGGCTGGAAAACTTCCTTGCCGGATTTTCCGGTGCTGTGCTGATGGTAACGCACGACAGATATTTTCTGGAAAATACGGTTTCGCAAACGGCAGAAGTGAGTTTTGGGAAATTATATATGTATTCCGGCGGTTACTCCGCCTATCTGAGCGGGAAAGCTGCGCGCGAAGAAATGCTTGCTGCATCGGAACGCAAGCGGCAGAGTATCCTGCGAAGAGAGCTGGCATGGGTCCTGCAGGGACCTTGTGCCCGAGGAACAAAAAGCAGGGAACGCCTGGAGCGCTACGAAAGCCTGAAATCGCAGCTCCCACCGGAATTTCACGAGAATATGGGTCAGATTCGGGCAATTACATCTCGACTGGGCCGCAAAACTGTGGAACTGGAAAATGTTACAAAGGCCTTTTCCGGACGCACGGTTGTAAAAAACTTCAGTTATATTCTGCTTCGCGATGACCGAATCGGTATTATTGGCAGCAACGGCAGCGGAAAAACAACGCTTCTGAACCTGATTGCAGATTACCTGCAGCCGGATAGCGGAACGATCGTGCGGGGAGATACGGTACGAATCGGGTACTTCAGCCAGCATGCTGCCGAACTGAACGGCGAACAGAAGGCAATTGAGTATGTGAAAGAATTTGGCGACCGCATTGAAACTGCAGATGGCTTTCTCACGGCATCCAAGCTTATGGAGATGTTCCTCTTTTCCGGCGATTTACAGCATCGGCAGATTTCAAAACTATCAGGCGGCGAGAAACGACGACTGTTTCTCTTAGGCATTTTAGCATCGCAGCCCAATGTTCTTCTTTTGGATGAGCCAACAAATGACCTGGATATTCCTACGCTGCAGATCTTGGAAGATTATCTGGAAACCTTCCCCGGAGCAATCATTGCAGTCAGCCACGACCGATATTTCCTTGACCGTATTTGCCGCCGAACCTTTGCAGTTATGCCGGATGGCGAGATCAGGGAATTTCCCGGCGGGTATACAGATTACCGTGAGGCTGTTGAGGCAATTAAGAAGGAAAATACAAAAAAGGAACCTAGGGCAGAAGCAAAACCGGCAGCTCCAAAATCAGCTGCAAAATTGAAGTTCAGCTTTAATGAACAGCGCGAGTACGAAACAATTGAAGACGATATCTCTCTTCTGGAACAGCAGATGGAAGACAATGCATCGCTTCAGCAGCAATATGCGGCGGACTATGTACGCCTGCAGGAACTGATGGAGGAAGAAAGCGACCTGAATAAAAAGCTGGAAGAAAAGATGGACCGTTGGGTGTATCTTTCGGACCTGGCACAGCAGATCGAAGCCCAAAACAACCGCAAATGATTTAATGCGCGTATACTAACTATAAGGCTGCCGATATGGCAGCCTTATTTTGTTCGTAAAAATAGTAATTGGGACGAAAAAGAAGGCGGAAGGAATGGAAAAATAGGCATATCTGCTATTGCTTATTTTTTACACAAGTGATTTAATGTATTAAAATTCTGGAGACTGGATAAGTATCCCGAAAAAGAACAATAGAGGAGTAGAAAAATGGAAATCAAAATCACCAAAAATCCAAATCCTGCAGCAAAGCCCACCGATGAAAGCCAGCTCGGCTTTGGTAAGGTTTTTACAGATCATATGCTGGTTGCTGACTGGGACAAGGGCATTGGCTGGCACGATTTCAGAATCGAACCCTTTGCACCTATCACCATTCACCCTGCATCCACGGTTCTGCACTATGGTGTTGAAATTTTCGAAGGCCTGAAGGCATACCGTACTGCTGACGGCAAGGTACAGATGTTCCGCCCCATTGAAAATGCAAAGCGCCTGAACAGCTCTGCTGAGCGTCTTGCAATGCCCACCATCGACCCTGAAGTTACTGTTGAGTGCATCCGCAAGCTGGTTGAAGTGGATGCTGAATGGGTTCCCCACAACGAAGGAACCAGCCTTTACATTCGCCCCTTTATGTTTGCTGATGAGGAGTTCCTGGGCGTTCACGGCGCAAGCCACTACCGCTTTATGGTTATCCTTTCTCCCTCCGGCAGCTACTACAAGGGCGGCATTGCACCTGTTAAGATCATGATCGAGGACCAGGATGTGCGTGCAGTTCGCGGCGGCACCGGCTACACCAAGTGCGGCGGCAACTATGCTGCCTCCATGCGTGCAGGCGAGCGTGCAGAAGCCAAGGGTTACACTCAGGTTCTGTGGCTTGATGGCGTTGAGAGAAAGTACATTGAAGAAGTTGGCGCAATGAACATTATGTTCAAGATCGATGGCAAGGTCGTTACTCCTGCACTCAATGGTTCCATCCTTCCCGGCATCACCCGCAAGAGCATCATCGAACTGCTCCACAGCCAGGGCGTTGAGGTAGAAGAGCGCCAGATCAGCATTGATGAACTGGTTGCAGCTGCTGAATCCGGCAAGCTGGAAGAAGTTTGGGGCTGCGGTACAGCTGCAGTTGTATCTCCTGTTGGTGTGCTTATGTACATGGATAAGGAATATGTGATCAACAACAACGTGATCGGACCTGTTACTCAGAAGCTTTATGATGACCTCACCGGTATTCAGTGGGGCCGCAACGAAGACAAGCTTGGCTGGGTTTTCCCCGTCTGCTGATC
>JAKSSN010000065.1 GCA_024403095.1 Oscillospiraceae bacterium | reverse complement strand
AAGAGCGAGTACTCCGGCCTTTACGGCGACTATTCCTCGTTCTCAAACGAACTGGACGAGCTCAGCAATGCAGAAAGCGAGCCGGAAGAATGAAGAAGAACTCTTCTCTGAAATCCAGCCTGCTCTCAAAAATGGTGCTTGCACCGTATTCTGTTTGGGCCGTGCTGTTTATTCTGGTTCCTCTGGTTTTTGTTGCCTATTACGCTTTCACCGATAATTCCTTCCATTTTACCACAGAGAACATCACACGGTTTTTTACCGCCACATCTGTAAACAGCGAAGGCGCTGAAGTTCACACCTATCTGCTTATTTTTGCGCGAAGCCTTAAACTTGCAGTGATCTCTACCGTAATCTGCCTGCTGCTTGGATACCCCATGGCCTATATCATTTCCAAGGCCTCTTCCCGTACGCAGAGCATTCTTCTTACGCTGATCATGATCCCCATGTGGATGAACTTCCTGATCCGCACTTACGCATGGATGACGATCCTGCAGGATACCGGTATTCTGAACGGCTTCCTTGCCCGGCTTGGTATAGATCCTGTTCATATTATCGGAACCGAGAGCGCCGTTGTGATCGGCATGGTTTACGACTACATTCCCTACATGATCATGCCCATCTATTCCATCATGGCAAAAATGGACAACAAGCTGATTGAAGCTGCACGCGACCTTGGCTGCAATAATGTGGGAGTTCTTCGCAGAGTGATATTTCCTCTGAGCCTTCCCGGGGTAGTTTCCGGAATCACCATGGTTCTGATTCCTTCCATCAGCACGTTTTATATTTCCCAAAAACTTGGCAACGGAAAGTTCTATCTGATCGGTGATGCCATTGAGGGCCAGTATGTTGCAAACAACCTCCACTTTGCTGCTGCGATTGCCTTTGTTCTTATGGTGATCCTGCTGGCGTGCATGGCACTGATGCAGCGCTATGCAGATAAAAAAGTAACCGTGATGTAAGGAGGGCCAACATGAATAAAATGAATCGTCTCTCCAAAGTTTATACTGCTCTGATCATGATCTTTCTTTTCGCTCCCATTCTGATCCTGATCGTTTTCTCCTTTAACGAAGCAAAAAGCCTTTCTGTTTTTTCCGGCTTTTCCATGAAATGGTACCGTGAACTGCTTCGTGATTCTGAAACCCTTACCTCCGTTCGCAACACACTGGTTTTGGCAGTTTCCGCTTCCGCCGTTTCCACAATTATGGGAACTGCAGCAGCAGTAGGCATTAACAAGCTCCGCAACAAATACATGAGAGCAGCGCTGGATACCGCAACCAACATTCCCATGATCAACCCCGATATTATCACCGGTATTTCCATGATGCTGATGTTTGTGTTCGTTGGCCGTTTGTTTGGCGCTGCAACCAGCCTGAACTTTGCCACCATGCTCATCGCACATATCACCTTCTGCCTCCCCTATGTGATCCTTCAGGTGCTGCCCAAGCTGCAGCAGATGGATAAATCACTGCCCGAAGCTGCGATGGACCTGGGATGCACTCCCATGCGGGCTTTCCTTAAAGTGGAAGTACCTGAGATCATGCCCGGTATCGTTACCGGTCTGATCATGGCTTTTACCATGTCGCTCGATGATTTTGTAATCAGTTACTTCACCTCGGGCAATGGCTTCCAAACGCTTCCCATTCGTATTTATAACATGACAAAAAAGACCGTTACGCCTAAAATGTACGCCCTGGCAACCATTATCTTTTTTGTAATTCTTGCGCTGCTGCTCATCTCCAACCTGAGCGGCAACGAAGACACCCGCGCACTGAAAGAGAAAAAAAGAGCCCAGAAGAAGGCCCGCAAGGCCAAGGTCTCTTAATATAACAGGAGGAATATAAATGAAAAAAATTATCGCACTGATCCTTGTTGCCGCTATGGCAGTATGCGCCTGCTTTGTTATGACAGGCTGCGGCTCCTCTTCCAAAACACTCACTCTGAATGTTTATAACTGGGGTGAATACATCTCCGATGGTTCTGAAGGATCTCTGGATACCATTGCCGCTTTTGAAAAATGGTACGAAGCGACCTACAACACCAAGGTGAAAGTAAACTACACCACCTATGCCTCCAATGAAGACATGTATGCAAAGCTCTCCAGCGGTGCTGTCAGCTACGATGTCATCATCCCCAGCGATTACATGATCGCCAGAATGGCCGCTGAAAACATGCTCCTTCCCCTGAACTTCAGCAACATTCCCAACTACCAGTACATCGCTGACTCTTTCAAGGGCCTGTATTACGATGCAGAAAATACCTATTCCGTTCCCTACACTTATGGTGTGGTTGGCGTGATTTACAATGCCAACGTAGTAGACGAAGATGACATTGGCGGATGGGATCTTATGTGGAACGAAAAGTACGCCGGCAATATTCTGCAGTACAACAACAGCCGTGACGCATTCGGTACCGCTCAGTATATGCTGGGTATTGACGTTAATACCACCGATAAAGCCGACTGGGACAAGGCACTTGATGCTCTTACCAAGCAGGCTCCCCTGGTAAAAAGCTATGTAATGGATGAAATTTTCAACATGATGGAGTCCGGTGAAGCTGCAATTTCCTCCTATTATGTTGGCGACTACTACACCATGGTCGACGCACAGTCGGATGATGTGGATCTTCAGTTCTATTATCCCGAAAACACCAACTATTTTATCGACGCAATGTGCATTCCCTCCTGCTGCCAGAACCAGGAGCTTGCTGAAATCTTCATTAACTATATGCTCAGCGAAGAGCCCGCAATTGCTAACGCAGAATATATCTACTATGCTTCCCCCAACTCCATTGTTTACACCAATGAAGATTACATTGATGAGATTGGCGAAGACGCATTTGAAATGCTTTATCCCGATATTGATAATTTTGCCGCCCGCTACAACAAGCTTGCCTATCGCAACCTGGACGCAGATACCCTTGGATATCTGAACACTCTTTGGGAAACACTCAAAATCGGATAAGTGAATAGCAAAAAATGGCTCATGTGCACAGCACATGAGCCATTTTTCTTTTTTTATGCAAGATTTAACTTATGCTTCAGCATATGAACCGTGCCCAGGTAATAAATTGCTGCCTCGGCCAAAGTAAGTAAGATCACTGCTGTAAAATTCAAGGCAAAAAGCCGGTTCCCATCTTCGATGATCCTGAGAAGGGGCAATGAAATTGCATTCACAACGGTTTGTGTGGCAATGCTGATTACAAAATAAGCAATAAAGCTGAACAGACCTTTATGATTTGCCGAGCTGTAACCAATGCTCATTGCCAGATACATCATTAAGCAGCTGGCTATCATAGAAAGCATGCCTGTAACTCCAAGCTGCAAAACCATTTTCCAAAGCTCCGCGCTTTGTATCACTTCACGAAAATACTCGTCCTTCAGCACTTCCCGGATTCCGGCTGCAGCCTGCTGGTACAATTCCGTGCCTGCCCCGGCAAGCAGCACTGCAAGCATAATCACCAGCCCGACCAGAATAAAATAGATCATGGCAGTTAAAAGCCGGCTTACTACAAGTGCGTGCACGCTGACCGGAAGTGTGTTGGTCAGGTAACCCTGATCCGTAAGCATTGAATCGCGAAACCGCTTGATCATCACACACACGGCAACTACACCGATTGCAAATATTCCAAGGAAAAATGCGGCCAGGACCAGTATGCACATCAGATTCAGGAAGCTGAAGTTATGCCGGCCGCTTAGAAGAGTTCTGCCGGCCAGATTTGTTAATAGTGAAATCGCAACCAGTACGGCGCTCACGGGAAGCATAACTCTGCCGGATGCATACAGCTCATGTTTCACCAGTTTTCCGAACATTTAAACACCTCCCTGAAGTATGCATCCACCGACATTCCTTTTTCTTCACGGATGCGGTCGACGCTTGTATGCTCAATGATTTTTCCATTGTGAATAAATACTACTTCATCCAGGATCTGTTCCACATCAGCAATCAAATGGGTTGAAATAATGATCGTTGCATTCGGATTGTAATTTGCCAAAATGGTGTGAAGGATGTAATCCCGCGTTGCAGGATCCACGCCTCCAATCGGCTCATCCAGCAGAAACAGCTGCGCATCCCGGCTCATAACCAGAATCAGCTGCAGTTTTTCACGTGTCCCTTTGCTCATCTGGCGGATCTTCATCTTGTTTTCAATGCCAAGCTGGTGCAGCATTTGCTCCGCACGCGTACGGTCAAAATCCTCGTAAAAGTCGCTGAAATAGCGGAGTGTCTGCTCCACACTCATCCAGTCGGCAAAATAGGTGCGCTCCGGGAGATAAGAAACAATTGCCTTGGTATCCTTTCCCGGTTTTTTTCCATCAACTAATATCTGGCCCGAATTTGGCGTAAGAAGGCCATTTGCCAGTTTGATCAGAGTTGTTTTCCCGCTTCCATTTGGCCCAAGTAAGCCCACGATTTTCCCCTTTGGAACCTGTAAATTCACATGGTCCAGGGCAATTTTTCCGCCATATGCTTTCACAAGGTCAACACATTCCAGTTGGCTCATCTTCCTCATCATCCTTTCCGGTATATTGATTTATCAGGTCTGCAGCCTCTGTTGCGGTATAGCCCATATTCGTCATTGCAAACAGGAATTTTCGAATCTGTTCTTCCGCAAGCATCTGCCTTATGTCGTGGATAATATCGGCATCCAGGGTAACAAACTTCCCCGAAGTGCTTTGGGTCTGAATCAGGCCGATCTGTTCCAACTCTGCCAAAGCACGCTGAATCGTGTTGGGGTTCACCCCGGTTTCTGCGGCAAACGCTCTTACTGTGGGCAGCTGCACGCCCGGAGCATAGATTCCCGAAACAATTTTTCGCTCGATCTGGTATACCAGCTGCGCATAGATTGGCTGATCTCCCTCAAACGTCCATCCCATAACAGCGCTCCTTTCTGTGTTACTGCGTGCATACAATAACGCAATTCGGGCCATATATTCTATGGCGTTTTTGTGAACAATTTATCCAAAATAAAAACTGGCCTGTTATACAGGCCAGTCTGAACGAACTGTTACGTTGAAAAAGGCAGAAAAGCAAACGCAACTGCAATCACAACTGCCGGCAGCAGGTTGGCTACACGAACCTTCTTTCCCCAAACCAGGTTGATTCCAACACAGAAAATAAGAATTGACCCAATCAGCGAAAGATTATTCATAGCTGCGTCGGTCATGATCGGGCGCAGGAACGTTGCCAGCAGAGTAATGCTCCCTTCAAAAAGAAAAACCGGAATTGCAGAAAACGCACAGCCCTTGCCTAATGTACACGTCATTACCATAACAATAATAAAGTCAAGGATCGCCTTTGTGCCCAAAATTGACCAGTCCCCCGTGATTCCATCGGTGATTGAACCAACAATTGCCATAGCTCCAATGCATACGGTGAGCGATGTGGTTACAAAAGCGTTTACAAAGTCCTTATCCTTTGCATTACCGGTCTTGATCTTCAGCCATTCGCCAAACCGTTCAAATGCATCTTCCAGGTTTATGATTTCACCAATCAGAGCTCCAAGAGCCAAAGCGATCACAATAAACATTGCTCTTCCACTGCTGATCACAGAACCGTCCGCGCTCAGCATACCTGCCATTGTGCCCGCAATGCCTATAAAGAGCACACTAACACCGCAGGCCATATTCAACGTGCTCTGATGCCGCTCTTTCAGCCGGCTTCCAAAAAAATAACCTGCAATACCGCCGCCAACAATGGCCCCGGTGTTCACAAGGGTGCCAATACCAATCATAAAAAAGCCTCTTTCTTAATCATTTCGGGCCATTTTATCACTGGCAGAAAAGTATTTCAACAACAGAAATCAAAAAGAGGACATCCGTTTTACGGATGCCCTCTGTATAAGATCTGCAGGATTAGAAATGTCCGTTATTGTGAGCCGTGGGCATATCATCCACACGAATCGCTGCGTCCCAATGTTCGGCCAGCATGCCGTCTTCCAGGCGGAACATGTCGAATACTTTTGCAACAACACCATTGCCAAAAGTGCACTTGAAATACATGCATACCATATCACCATCTTCAAGCACTTTAATCATTTCAGTATGGGGCTGCTTAGCAACAAATTCCTTAATAAACTTCTTAAAGCCTTCGCGTCCGTCCTCAACGCCGGCAGAGTGCTGCTTATAGTTTTCCTTTACATAAGTATCGATTTCGCTGAGGTCCCAGTTGTTGAACACCCGGTCGTAGAAGTAAAGCATGGTTTCCTTGTTGGTCATTGTTGTATTCCTTTCTTTTTCTTTTATGATTATTTGTATTTAGTTTATTCTCTAAAGTGTCCTTCGTCAAGCTAAGATTCTTATTCCGCCATGTGCTCCGCTGCAGAAAAACTGAAAGGCAGAATTTCTGCCAGGGTATGGGCTTCATAGCTCTTATCTGCGCCAATCATATAGATCATAAAATCGTCTTTGCAGAATTCCCTCATAACCTGGCGGCATACGCCGCACGGAGGAAATGCCCCTGTTATTTTACCGTCCTTTCCGCCGCATACAGCAATTGCTTTAAAACTTCTCTTTCCATCGTATATGGCTTTAAAAAAGGCGGTACGCTCTGCACAGATCGTAGGTGTAAACGTTGCATTCTCAATATTGCAGCCCTGATAAACGGTTCCGTCTTCGCATAAAAGAGCCGCTCCCACAGAATAACCGGAATAGGGACTGTATGCATGCCCCATTGCTTCAATTGCAAGGTCAACAAGCTGCTCAGGTTTCATTGGGTTGTACCTCCCCCTGTTTTTTTGTATATTATATTCCCTTTGCGCCTTTAAGGAAAGTAGTTTGAACTATATTTTCTCCTTTGCCAGTCACTCTTGACACATCTGTGTTTTCAATGGTATTAATAAGCTGTCTGTTAAAAAATTTTAAGCATTAAGAGGTGCTTCATGGACAATACAAAAACCTACTGCAAACCGAACTGGTTTGCCTACACACTTGCCCGTTTTGTTTCCTTTCTTTTTGCCACGTTTATCTTTCGCAGAAAAATTCTCCGCAACGAAGTCCGCCATGCCAAAGGTGCCTATGTGATCCTTGCCAACCACGAAATGGCCTTGGATTTTGTTAATCTGATCGGTGCCACGCATCGCCGCATGACATTTGTGATCAGCAACAGTTTTTACCAGACTCTGCCGGTTAAGAAAATACTGGACTGGATGCACGTGATTCCAAAACAGCAGTTTCAAACCTCTGTCAGCGACATGAAAAAAATGAAAGCTGTGATTCAGGCAGGGCAGCCTCTGGTCATCTATCCGGCAGGCCTGATGTGCGAAGACGGTCTTTCCACCCCCATTCCCCGCGGCACTTTTAAATTTATTAAATGGCTTGGAGCAGAGGTTTATATTGCCCGCTCCAAGGGGACCTATTTTAACATGCCCAAATGGACGAAAGGGATCCGTCCCGGCCGAACCACATTGGATATCTACCGTCTGTTTTCTGCTGAAGATACAGCAAAACTATCGGTTGAAGAGATTCAGGCCCAGGCAGAAGACGCCCTGCTCTTTGATGCATACCGCGAGCAGGAAGAACTGCAGGCGTTCTATTCCAAGAACAATGACATACGCGGTCTTGAAAATGTTTTGTATATCTGCCCCCATTGCGGCAAAGAATATACGGTTCAGTCCAGCGGGGTCGATATGCTGGGCTGTTCCTCCTGCGGCTACCAGGTCCGTTCTGACCGATTCGGATTTCTTTCCCGAATCAGCAGCTTTGGTCCCGTGATCCGTTATGTTTCCGATTGGAGCAGCAATATTCAGCAGTTTATGCTTCAGCAGCTGGAATCGCACCCCGAGCAAAAATGCTCTGTTCCGGTTGATATCAGTATGATCGATTCCAAAACCAGCAAATTTGTTCCCGCCGGCAGTGCTGAACTCACTATTTCAGCCGAATGCATTTCGCTCTGCGGCAAAGTAAATAACGAAGACCTGCAGATTGAAGTACCGATCCGCTCAACTCCCACTCTTCCGTTCCGCCCCGGCCAATATCTTGAAGTACAGCATGGGCTCACCATTTACCGCTGCCATCCTCAGGATCCCCGCTGCACAACCAAGCTAATTCATACCATCAAAGCTTTTTACCAGCTTGCCTGGGCAGAAGGAGCCGAAAACTGAATTACCCTAACTGATTCCAGAAAGCAGAAATCCCCCGGCCTGGCCGAGGGATTTCTGCTTTCTGGAAGAATGAACGAAGAAACCGCTGCGTGCTATTCTTCGTTATAAATGACTTAAGATCAAGGAAGGAAGTTGCCGGAAATACGTTTTTCGGCACGAGTCTGCATCGAATGCTTTGTGCGCTCCATCAGCTCAATGGGGGTTCCGTCCGGGTCTCTCACCCAGCAGATAAAGCAGCCGTCGATGCTGTAAATTGCATCATTAAGGCTGAGCACTTCTTTGGAATCGGGTTCCGCAAACTGAGTCATGCGGATTCCCTGCGATCTCAGATGATCGATCACCATGCCAAGGTCGTCGGTCTCAAGTGAGAAATGCCACAGCGTCTGGTTATCGTAATATTTGGCAGAATCCGGATGCGGATGCGGGTTGGGAGCTTTAACGGGCTGAATCTCAATATACTGTTTAGGGGCAATGCGCAAATAAAGATTCCAGACTTCATCATCGCCAGGCTCATGCACGCCAAAAGCAACCTGCGCACCAAGGGCCGTTTAGAATTTCATTGTACGGTTAATGTCG
>JAKSSN010000064.1 GCA_024403095.1 Oscillospiraceae bacterium | reverse complement strand
TCCACGCCCTCCGGCAGAGATTTGGGGGTAAGGCCCTGGTCGTATGCCACCGAGGCAAAGAAGGGCCGCAGCCGGGCAGGATCCACGCGGCAGGCAAGGTAATAGGCGGTGCCTTTGCCATAGGTGTGGCGGGTCACGGCGGCCTCGCCCTTCACATAGTCCTCGGTGTAGTATGCAAGTGCCCGGGCCCCGTGCAGGCGGATGAGTTCGGCATAGTCCCGCACCTCGAATGGTACCTGGCGGCCAAGCCATTGAATGTGGTTGCGGTCGCTGGGGTAAAAGGTGTCGATCTCCTCGCTCACAAGGCCAAATACGTCCTTCAGCCCGGCACCGGGAAAGCCGCCCAGGTGGCAAAGCAGGTTCTCATCCACATAGGCGCTGAAGTAAGTGCCGATCAGCACACCACCATCGGCCACATACTGCGCAATGCGCTTTCCCGTTTCTTCCGAAGTGATGTACATCATGGGCGCGATCACGATCTTATAGCCGTCCCACTTTCCGTCGGCCGGCACAATGTCCGGCTCCAGGCCAATCTTCACCAGCTCCCGCCACAGGCTGCGGCAGGTCTCCTCATAATTCTTGGTGTCGTCGGCCAGGGCGCGGGCGTCCTTCACGGCCCAGCGGCAGTTCCAGTCGAACACCACGGCAATTTTGTTATCTGCCAGGGTGCCTGCCACCTCGCGGATGTTTTCCAGAACCTGGCCAAGTTCCTCCACCTCGCGGAAAATACGGGTGTCGCTGGTGCCCACATGGTCGATCACGGCGCCGTGGTGCTGCTCAAAGGAGCCGCGGCTCTTGCGGATCTGAAAATACTGCACGCTGTCGCTTCCGCAGGCAACGGCCTGCAGGCCGGCCAGCTTATGAATGCCCGGCCGGCGGTATTTGTTCACCGGGTTCCAGTTCACAAGGCCAGGGGCGCTTTCCATCAGCAGGAAGGGGCGGTCCTTTTTCATGCTGCGGAATAGGGCGTGGTTAAAGGCACAGTTCAAAAACGTGTCGCTCAGGGTCTCGTAGTCGTTGTGAAAACGGGGGTAGCTGTCCCAGCTGACGGCATCCAGCTGGGGTGCCATTTTGTGGTAATCCAGCTCAGGGAACAGGTCCATAAAGTTGGTAGTCACGGGCAGGGCAGGGTTAAAGGGGCGCAGGGCATCGATCTCGTTCTGGATAAAATCCATGGTGTTCCAGGTGGTAAAGCGGTTCCACTCCAGCAGCAGCGCCAGCACAGAGTTTTCACCGTTGGAATAGGGGGGCTCGATCTGCTCAAAGCTGTTGTAGCTGTGGCTCCAGAAGGCAGCCCACCAGGCGGAATTCAGACGCTGGATGTCATCGCCGAACTGATCCCGCAGGTAGTTCTGGAACTTCTTTTTGCACTTTTCGCAGTAGCAGTAGCCGCCAAACTCGTTGCCGATGTGCCACATCAGCACGCCGGGGTGCCTGGCAAAGCGCTCGGCCAGGTGGGTATCCATCTGCCGCACCAGCCGGCGGTAGTTTTCGCTGCTGGGGCAGTGGTTGTGGCGCATGCCGTGCCGGTTGGGGATGCCGTATGCATCCACCCGCATGGCATCCGGATACTTCTCATCCAGCCAGGCAGGGCGTGCGCCGGAAGGCGTGGCCAGAATGGTGTGAATGCCATTGGCATACAGCCGGTCGATGATCTCTTCCATCCATTCAAAATGGTATTCGCCTTCCCGCGGCTCCAGCGCCGCCCAGGCAAACACGCCAAGCGTAACGCAGTTGATGCGGGCTTTTTTCATTAGCGCAATATCCTGCTGCAGAATATCCGGCCGGTCCAGCCACTGATCCGGGTTATAATCGCCGCCGTGAACAAAGCCCTTCAGCCGGGGGAAAAGAGGGCTTTCAGTCATCTTTCAGCCTCCAAAGTTAACATAAAAGGGGGGAGAACGCATAGTTTAGCGAATAAACACAAAATTTTTATACTGAAGTAAAGTATAGCATTGAAAATTTTCTAAAGCAATAAGCTGAGACTAATTAAAAAATTCAGCAAAATTGTGAACATCCACAGCATATTGGGGCCGGAACTTCGGGCAGAAACACTAAATAACGGATTAAAAAATTGAAGAAAAGTATTTGCATCAAAAAAACTTTTGTGATATCATTTCAAAACAGATGGGGAAACAACTCCCTTGAAGCGTTTCGGGCAGCCTCTCGAAGCGCCGATAAATTGTTTCAAAAAATATTTTAAAAAGGAGAAACAAATGAAAAAGTATCTGGCAATGATGCTTGCTATCGTTATGGTAGCAGGTATGCTGGCTGGTTGCGGCTCTTCTGCACCTGCAGCTTCCACCAGCACCACCGCTTCTGCTCCCGCTGCATCCAGCGAAGCAGCAGCACCTGCCGCTTCCGCTACTGAAGCAGCAGCTTCCTCCGGCGCACAGACCCCCAACCTCGAAACCGGCAACACCACTAAGACCGACGAGACTCTGGTCGTCGAGCTCAGTGCAGTTCCCGACTTCATCTGGCACCCCGGTGTGAGAGATGCATCCGGCTCCAACGAGTCCTCCATCATCCTCTTCACTCTGCTTGACCGTCTGGTTGAGTACGATGAAGTTACCGGCGAAGTAGTTCCTATGCTGGCTGACAGCTGGGAAGTCAACGAAGATGGCAACGAGTTCACCTTCCACATCCGCCAGGGTGTTAAGATGGTCGACGGCGAGATCCTCACCGCAGCTGACGTTGTATTCACCTTCGAGACCTTCATGGATCGTTGCTCCTCCGGCGACTCTGGCCGTTTCTGGTCCAGCGTAGAGCTCGTTGACGACGAGACCGTTAAGCTCACCACTTTCGATCAGTGCCCCGACATGCTCAAGATGCTGTCCTACGGCAACTACGGTATCTTCACCGAAGCTCAGATCGAAGCTTGCGGCGGTTATGAAGAAGCTTACAGAAAGCCCGTCCTCGGCGTTGGCCGTTACTTCCTGAAGGAGTTCAAGGATGGCGAGTACGTTCTGCTTGAAAGAAACGAAGATTACTGGGATACCAACTATGCTGGTTACTTCAAGTACATCAAGTGCATCGGCATTGCTGAGTCCAGCGCAAAGGTCGCAGGCGTTCAGGCTGGCGACGCACAGGTTGCATACGATGTTCCCATCGCTCTTGCAAAGACCTACATCGACAATCCCTCTCTCCGTACTTACGTTTACCCCATGGGCGAGCCCCAGTTCTTCTGGTTCAACCAGCGTGAAGGTCACCCCACTGCTGACATCCGCGTACGTCAGGCTATCTCCAAGTGCCTGAACCATGCTGCTATCACCGGCATCGCAACTGCTGGCCTTGGCACTCCCAACAACTCCTACGTATCTCCCTCCTGCCCCTACTACGTACCGGGCTGGACCGATGAAGAGCTTGCTATCGACATCGAAGGCGCAAAGGCACTGCTTGCTGATGCTGGCTACGACGACAGCAACCCCCTCGAGATCTGCGTATACGCTCTTGCTAACGACACCGAAGTTTGGACTGTTGTCCAGGCTAACCTGAAGGCAGCTGGCATCAACCTCACCATCAACAACGTTGATATGGGCGGTTATGTTCCTGCAATGCTGTTCGAAAAGTCCTACGACGTCTGCATGGTCGGTCAGACCAACGGCATCCGTCTTCCTTCTCTGAATGAGATGGTCAGCGGCGGTATCTCCTTCGGCGGCCCCGGCGTTGCAATCGAAGACCAGAACGAGATCCTCGTCAGACTGATGAAGGCTGCTGATGATGAAGAAGCAAAGGCAATCCTTGCTGAGTACCAGGAAGCTGTTAAGGCCAACTGCACTTATGCTCCCATGCATGATGCTCTGAAGGCAACCATCGTTTCCGCTGATCTGAAGGGCTACTCCATCCACGAGCGTGCATTCATCGACCTTTCCACCATGTACAAATAAGCCATAAACGGCTCATCTGTTCATTGTAGTAAGCAAGATTAAATGAATATGGAACTGCCCGGAGGCCAATGGACTTCGGGCAGTTTTTTCCATAGGGAATACCATAGGATATTAGGGAGACTGAATATGGCAAAATATATTTTACGGCGACTTGTTCTCTTGATCCCAATTCTGCTGGGTGTTTCTGCCATACTTTTCACCTTGAAGACCCTTACCCCCGGCGACCCTGCCCGTCTTCTCGCGGGTAACAACGCTACCGAGGAACAGGTAAACGCAAAGCGTGAAGAGCTGGGCCTGAACGATCCTGTTCTTGTTCAGTACGGCAGATATATTTTCAACTTCGTAACTAAAGGCGACCTCGGAACCTCCTACAGAAGCGGCAAGCCCATTGTGCAGGAAGTTCTTCCCCGTCTTAGCACTTCTATCAAAATCACCTTCGGTGCAGTTATCTTTGGTGCCTGCATCGGTGTTCTTCTGGGCATCATTTCTGCTCTTAAGAAGTACACCTGGGCTGACTCTCTGGTCCTGGTCCTTTCCATGGTCTTCCAGTCTGTGCCCGAATTTGTTATAGGTCTATTGCTGATCCTGCTCTTTGCTGTTTCCTGGCACATCCTGCCTGCCAACGGTATCGAGACCTGGAAGGGCTACATTATGCCCATGATGTGCATTGGCCTTTCTTCCATTGCAAACTACACCCGTATCACCCGTTCCTCCATGCTGGAAGTACTGAGCGAGGACTACATCCGTACCGCTCGTGCAAAGGGCCAGACTGAGAGAAACATTACCAAGAAGCATGCACTGCGCAACGCTATCATTCCTGTTGCACAGAGCATCGGTAACCAGATCGGCACCGCAATCGGCGGCGGCATGGTTCTGGAGACCGTTTTCGGTGTTCCCGGTGTTGGTAAATACATCGTTGACGCAATCAGCAACCGTAACTATCCTGCAGTTATCGGCGGCGCACTGATCATTGCAATCATGCTCACCCTGATCAACCTGCTTGTTGATATCAGCTTCGTTCTGATCGACCCGCGTCTTAAGACTACCATCATCTCCAGCAACAAGTCCGCACCCAAGAAAAAGGCAGCATAAGGAGGGAATGGATTATGGCAAAACGTCACACTCCAGCAATGGAGAGAATTGAAAAGAAAAACGCTAAGCGTAAAAAAGAATACCGTTCTACTCCCGGCCGTGAGGCATGGAAGCGTTTTAAGCGCAACCCCACCGCTTTGGTTGGCCTTGTTCTGGTATGCGCACTGATCCTTGTTGCAATTTTTGCTCCTCTGCTCGCTCCTTATGATTACGCAGAGCAGAACTACGGCGCAATGCTGCAGAAGCCCGGTCCCGGACACCCCTTCGGAACTGATGCTTTCGGCCGTGATATCTTCAGCCGTGTTATCTACGGTGCACGTTACTCCCTGCTGATCGCACTGTTCTGCACTCTGGCAGCTCTGTTCTCCGGCGGTCTGCTTGGCATTATTGCCGGTTACTTCGGCGGCACCGTCGACACCGTGATCATGCGTATCATGGATATCTTCCAGGCAATCCCCATGATCATGATGGCAATGTGTATCGTTTCGGTTTTGGGCAATGGTATTCCGCAGCTGGTTGCAGCCGTTATGTTCTGCTCCATGCCCACCATGGCCCGTAACAACCGCGCAGCTATCCTTCGTGTCCGCGGCTCCGACTACATCGAGGCTTCCGAAGCCATTGGTGTTGGCCGTGTTCGCATGATCGTCCGTCACATGATCCCCAACGCAGTTGGTATTATGATCATCTTCTTCGTTGGCTTCCTTGCAGTTTCCATCATGATCATGTCCTCCATGAGCTACATTGGCATCGGCCTTTCTGCTCCTACTCCTGAGTGGGGCCTGATCCTGAACGAGGGCAAAATGTACATGACTTCTGCTCCTTACATGATGATCTTCCCCGCAATGATGATCATGATCACCTGCTTTGCATTTAACCTCATGGGCGACGGCCTGCGTGACGCCTTTGACCCCAGACTGAAGTGAGAGGTGCACTATGAGCGAAAAACTGTTAGATGTTAAAAACCTTGTCGTCCATTACGAGACCGACGAGGAAGTTGTTGAAGCCGTTAACGGCGTCAGCTTCAGCCTGAACAAGGGTGAGATCATGGGTCTGGTTGGCGAGACCGGTGCTGGTAAGACCACCACCGCTCTGGCTATCATGGGCCTTCTGCCCGACCGCGTTGCAAACGTGATCGAAGGCAGCATCGAATGGGAAGGCGAAGACATGCTCAAGATGAGCAAGGCCCAGATGCGTCAGGTCCGAGGCAAAAAGATCTCCATGATCTTCCAGGATCCTATGACCGCACTGAACCCCACCATTCCTGTTGGTGAACAGATTGCTGAAGTTGTTATGCTGCACGAAAAGTGCAGCCGCGTGGAAGCTATGAAGCGCGCACAGGACATGCTGGCCATGGTCGGTATTGTTCCCGAGCGTTACAAAGAGTATCCCCACCAGTTCTCCGGCGGCATGAAGCAGCGTATCGTTATTGCAATTGCTCTGGCCTGCGAGCCCGACCTGCTGATTGCTGACGAACCCACCACCGCACTGGATGTTACCATTCAGGCTCAGATCCTTGATATGATGCGCAACCTGCAGAAGCAGCAGGGCACTTCCATCATCCTTATCACCCATGACCTGGGTGTTGTGGCTGAAATGTGCGATCACTGCGCTGTTATGTATGCCGGCGAGATCGTTGAGCACGGCACGGTTGAGGATATCTTCGATAATCCCAAGCACCCCTACACCAAGGCTCTGTACGAATCCATTCCTTCTCTGGACAAGAAGGTGGACCGCCTGCACGTCATTCAGGGTATGGTAAGCGACCCCACCTGCCTGCCCACCTACTGCAGCTTCGCAGACCGCTGCGAAGAGTGCACCGAAGCCTGCAAGCAGGGTGATCCCACCACCGTGCATCTGGAAGGCGAGCACACTGTTAAGTGCTTCAAGTACTGCGGAAAGGAGTAACCGGACATGGAAAACGAAAAGAATCTGATTGAGATCCGCAACCTGAAAAAGTATTTCAACACTCCCAGAGGCCAGCTGCATGCAGTTGACAACGTTACCATGGACATCGAAAAGGGCAAGACCATCGGTGTTGTCGGTGAATCCGGCTGCGGTAAGTCCACTCTTGGTAAAACTCTGATGCGTCTGCATAGTGCAACTTCCGGTTCTGTTATGTACAAGGACGTGGATATTGCTGCCATGCCTCTCAAGGAGTTCAAGAAGAACTACCGTGCAGATATCCAGATGATCTTCCAGGATCCTTACGCCTCTCTGGACCCCCGTATGAGCGTTCTGCAGCTGGTTGAGGAGCCGATCTCCGTAAACGATCCCAAGCTCTCCAAGGCCGATGTTGAAAAGAAGGCCAAGGAAATGATGGAGCTGGTTGGCCTTGCCAAGCGTCTTGAGGGTTCCTACCCCCACGAGCTGGATGGCGGCCGCCGTCAGCGTATCGGTATCGCACGTGCGCTGTCTCTGGATCCCCAGTTCATCGTATGTGACGAGCCTGTTTCCGCACTGGACGTTTCCATCCAGGCTCAGATCCTGAACCTTCTTCAGGACCTGCAGAAGGAACGCGGACTGACCTACATGTTCATCACCCACGATATGTCCGTCGTTAAGCACATTTCCGACGATATCGCTGTTATGTACCTTGGTCAGCTGATCGAGAAGTGCCCCGCAGATGAGATTTTCGAGAATACCATCCACCCCTATTCTCAGGCTCTGCTTTCTGCAATTCCTATTCCTGACCTGCACATCAAACGCGAGCGCATGATCATGAAGGGCGAGCTTACCTCTCCCATCAACCCCAAGCCATGCTGCCGCTTTGCTGCCCGCTGCCCCTTCGCTACCGATAAGTGCCACAGCGAAGAGCCTACTCTGCGTGAGATGAAGCCCAATCATCAGGTCGCCTGCCACTATGCAGAAAAGTTCATGAAGTAATTTTGCTTCAAAGTTAAAAGTACACCGGTAACCCGGTGTACTTTTTTTGTTGACAAAGCAATTTCTGCCTGTGGTATACTGTTGCCAGTTTTATGAACCAGGAGTGAGAGTTATGTATTATCATATCGTTACCAACAACATCAAGCCCGGCACCCGCGAGGCTTACACCGTCATCTCCAAGGAATTCTGCGCAGCCATGGTGGAGTTTGGCGCCCAGTCCGCCATCACTCTGTACGACGAGCAGAACCCCGATTCCGTGGTGAATATCACCATCTGGGCAGATAAGGCTCAGCAGCAGGCCTTTATGGCAAGCGGTATCCCCGAGCAGTTCTACCCCCGCCTGGGGCCGTACTTTGCCGGCAATGCTGACTGGTACCTTACCGAAGTATAAAGGGAATAAAAAGCAGCCGCCCATCGGGCGGCTGTTCTTTTTTCCCTAATTTACCGGATCTCAAACGGAATCTCATAGTCACCATAGTAGAGCACATAGCTGCCGGCCGGCAGGCGTTCCTTCAGCTTAAAGTGGATCTCGTCAATTGTGTGTTCGTAGAACCGGTTGTTGTAAGTGCTTTCCTGTTCCTGGATCACTGCGCCGGTGTCGGCATTCCGCAGGGTATAGCTTTCCGGAATCTCCACGTCCTCATCCGTGCCGTTCAGGACACGGATGCCCAGCGAATTTTCCGCATAGGAGTAAACATACATCGCCAGTACATTCTCTTCCAGCAGGTCAATCTCGTCATCCCCGGTGTTTGTCATTACAAGGCCGGGAAGCTTTTCGCCGGAGCTGATGTATTTGTCCACCACCCGGTCCAGCTCCGCCAGCTTTCGGGCATACCGC
>JAKSSN010000063.1 GCA_024403095.1 Oscillospiraceae bacterium | reverse complement strand
GGTGGTTTGTAGGCTCGTCAAGAATCAAAAGGTTAATATCACTGCCCATCAGCATGCAAAGCTTCAAACGGCTTCTTTCACCGCCGGATAATGCGCCAACGGGTGTAAAAACATCGTCACCACGAAAACCAAAGGAACCCAGGCGGTCACGGGCTTCCTGCGGCTGGCATTTGCAGTCATACAGCATAGTGTCCAGCGCACTGCGGTCCTGAACAGAGAATTCAACAATTTGCGGTAGATACGCCGAGCGGACCGAAGGCCCCTGATAGAGATAACCGGTGTCGGGAATTTCCTGATTCATGATCAGTTTCATCAGCGTGGATTTTCCTGCGCCATTATCGCCGATCACAGCAATACGCTCCTGTCCGGCTACATTCAGCGAAATATTCCGGAAGAGTGTTTTTTCGCCAAAAGACTTTGAGATGGAGTCGATAACGATCACTTCGTCCCCGGTGAATTCCCGAGACTTGAATTTAACAGACAGCTTTTTCTGCTCGGTGGGTTTTTCACTTTGGGAAAGACGATCGATCCGCTTTTCCATGGAAAAGGCACGTTTATGCAGTTTATCGTTGCCCATAAAAGCCCACAGATGCATTTGCTCGGCCGCGCGGGTAAGCTGTTCTATTTTTGCCTGGTCCTTTTCGTATTTTTTCAGCTTTTCTTCAAAACGGCGCTGACGTTCTGTTACATAAAAACTGTAGTTGCCGCTATAGAACTCTGCCTTGCCATCGCTGATCTCAATGCAGCGGTGAACAACGGTGTCAAGGAACCAACGGTCATGGCTGATGGCAAGAACAGTTCCCTTAAAATGCAGAATATAATCTTCAAGCCATTCGGTAGCATGCAGGTCAAGGTGGTTTGTCGGTTCATCCAAAAGCAGAATATCGGTATCCTGAAGGATCAGACGGGCAAGGTTAACACGGGTCTTTTCCCCGCCCGAAAGGGAATCAAAGAGACGTGCACGCATGTCGGAAGAGATATCCAGACCATTGGCAACACGGTTCCGGTCAGAGTCCATTTCGTACCCGCCGCGGGTCTCAAACTCCTGCATGCATCGATCATATTCCCGCAGAAGAGCCTCGGAATGGTCAGACTCCATTTTTTGCGCCAGAGATTCCATTTTGCTGCTGAGACGATACAGCTCCTGGTGGGCATCTTTCAGCACATCCTCGGTCGTCCAGTCTGGGGGATATACGGGAATCTGAGAAATCAGCCCCATACGCTTTCCGGGAGCAATGGAGACGGTTCCTTCATCATAATCCATGGAACCGGTGAGAATTTTAAAAAGAGTGGTTTTGCCGCAGCCGTTGTGGCCAAGGATGCCAATGTGTTCCCCGGAGTTCACAACAAAGCTGAGCCCATCCAGCACGTTTCTTCCGATTTCAAAGGACTTTATCAGGTCGTTTACTGTAATATCTATCATATGCGCTCCAATCGAATTACAAGCATATCAATAACAATCAACTGCGCAGAACGGCAGACTGAAGGATCTGGTTGGCAACCGGACCGGCAACGGAAAGACCGCCTCCGCCATTTTCTATCATAACAACAAAAGCATAGGGGTGGTCAGGATCGTCCAGAAAGCCAACGAACCATGCGTGGGAAGTTTGCCCTTCCAACTCAGCTGTACCGGTTTTTGCGCCCAGGGCAAGACCGGGAAAGTTACGGTCCGGTTCATAGTGAGCCGTTACATTATTCAGCATCAGTTCCCGCAAGGCGGAAGCGGTATCCGCTTTCATCAGCTGTTGGCTTTCAGCGGGCTCATTCTGCTCAATCAGATGCGGAGTGACCAAAGTGCCGTAATTTGCAATAGTGGCAACAAAACGAAGCATAGCAAAGGGACTGACCAGGTCGGTAGACTGGCCAATACCGGACCAGGCAAGCTCCGGATCACCAACAAATTCCAAAGGATATTTGCCTGCAGAGGTAGTAATGCCGTCCAGGTTCAGGTTATCGAGAAAACCATAGTTTTCCACGTGCCGGATCATTTCATCCTGGCCGACCTTAACCGCAATCTGTGCAAAAGCAATGTTGCAGGAATTCGCAAGAGCCTGGCGGAAATTCTGGGTGTAATGCGTGCCGCTGCAGGTAATCGTAACACCGGCAATGTCATATTCTTTTTCGCAGTAAAAACTGCGGGATTCAATATTGGGGACAGTCTCAATGGCAGCCGCGGCTGTTACAAGCTTAAAGCTGCTGCCGGGGGTAAAAGTGGCAGCCAGACAACGGTTAATAAATGCGCCGTCCGGAACGATGGTCTGCCCATCCAAGGGATCTACAGTAGGGGCACTTGCCATGCAAAGAATTTCGCCGGTCTTATAGTTCATAACCATAGCCGCTCCTTTCCGGTCTCTGCCGATGGCGCGCAGAGCGACGCGGTTCAGCTCGGCATCCAGATTCAGCGGAAGGTTAACAGGCGTTGAAGAGGTCGTGCCGGTCACGTAGTCATAAGAACTGGGGCCGCCGGTTACTCTGCGAAGAAGGCCGGTTCCGGTTCGGTCCCAATAATCCCCGGTAACATGATAGCATGCAGCACGGGTTTCGGGATCATCGGAAAAGACAGCGGAAGTTGCATCGCAGCGGGCAAGAATTTCGCCATATCGATCCGTGATCTCGCCACCGGCCCCGGAATTTGCACGAGAAAAATATGCTGCCCATGCAGGGCCGTTTACGATAAAACGGAAGATATAAACCCCGGTTCCACCAAGAATCATTACAGCAATCAGAAAGAGCATCAGGGCTCTTCTGCCGATTTTTTTCATATCAGGTCCTTTCTGCTTGGTCAGTCATTCGGTGCGTCTTCGTCACTCAGATCGGTTTCAATTACCGGGATCGGGCGAACGGCAAAGCTGCTTTCTCGTCTTGTATCGGCACCTTTTACATAGGCCAGCATCAGCCAGCAGCTGATGAGAGATGTACCGCCGGTAGAAACAAATGGGAACGTAACACCAGTAAAAGGCAGCAGATCCATGGACCCAAATACGTTCAGCGCCATTTGCACGGAGAGGATCGTCATTGCCGCACACGCAGCAATGGAATAATAGGCAGAGCGGCTGCTTTGAGCGCTGCGAATGGCAAAAAATGCCAGTACCAGAATAGCTGCAATCGCGCAAAGGCCAACAATAAGGCCAAGCTCTTCGCAGATCACACCAAACACCATGTCAGTATTTGCGGCCACAATATTTTTTAGCCATCCTGCACCTGCGCCTTTACCAATCAAACCGCCGGAAGCAGCAGCGGACATGCAGCGTGTCTGCTGGTAGCCAGTATTGTACACATCTTCCCAAACATGGCCCCAGGAGGCAAAACGCTGGGCAACATATGGCCTTACGCTAAACACAAAAGCGCCTGCCATTGCAGCGCCGGATAAAGCAAGCAGCACGGTTGCAATCGAGCCAGAGCGCATGAACGAAATGATCAGAAAACAAATAAAAAAGATCAGTGCGGTTCCAAAGTCGCCCATCAGAGCAAGCGCAAGAACGCAGACTGCTGAAAAAGCAATAAATACAAAAAGGTTTTTGCTGTGGTAGAGCCTGTCAAGCGTGGAAGCTCCCACGTAGATGTAAGCTACCTTGACCAGCTCAGAGGGCTGGAAAGTAATGCCGCCGATTTCAAGCCAGTTTCTTGCGCCGCCCGACACCGTACCGGCAATATAATTGAGTGCCAGAAAAGCCACAGCAGCAATCGCGGCAAGTGTTCTTAATGCCGAAATGCGGTTCAGCTTGCGCAGCCATAAGCCAAACAAAAGAAAACAGACAACGGAAATGACAACCAGGATAATTTGCTTCATTATGCTTTCAGGAGAATAAGAAGCGGCAACTGACATGCCAAGAGAGGTAAGGAAAAAGGAAAGGATCTCCGGTTCAAATCCATTGCGGTTGATGATCCGCATGCTGAAATAACAGATCCACTGCATGGAGGCAACCATAAAAAAGCCAAATGCGATCAGGTAAAGCAGGTCAGCAGAGCATGAGTATGTGTGCTGGAGGACCAGAAGGGCCTGCAGCAGAGTGAGCTCAAATAAAGTGAATGCGGGGGAGAACTTTTTGCCGGCTGCTGTGCGGCCGGATTCCAGCTTGTTGTGTTTGGTGGTGGTGATATTGTAAAAACGGATGCGCACACCATTCATGTTGATCTGGGTACCGTTTTCCAGGCGAAAACCGCTCGGACCAATCTCCTGGCCGTTTACCCATATTTTTTTCTTGCCAAACACATCATACAGCTTCCAAACACCATTGTCGTAGCGCTTCAGTACGGCGTGAATTCGGCTTACTCCATCCCTGTAAATACGAACATCCGCAGAGGCAGATCGGCCAAGCGTTGCTTCCCAGTGGTGTACTGGAATCATTTCCTTTCCACACCGAATGTATGCCCAAATTTCAGGCTCGTATTTTTCACGAAGCATGGAGCGAAGGCAGCGAATAATGATGCAGACAGAAAGAAAAAGAATCAGATAGCGCGAGAAAGTTATCATATAATCCTGAAACACCGGTTATTCGCCTCCTTTATGCACAAAATAACACTTAATTTTAACATTTTTAATGAAAAATAGCAAGCAATCAACGCGAAAACATAACGCCGCAGCGTTTTGCTGCGGCGTTGCGGTTTATTTATGAAAGGCAAATCTTTTCTCGGTTCCGGAGAGCAAACGCTGGATGTTTGCCCGGTGCATATAGATAGCAAGTACCCCGGAAACACAGGCAAGGACGATCAGTGGAATGCTGCCGCCGGATAAAAAGAAGGAAGCTATCATCAGAGTAAGCGCACAGCAGACTGACGATAAAGAGACATAACGGGTTGGAATTGCAATTGAAAAAAACACAATAGCCAGAATCAGAAGGATCCATGGATTGATTGAAAACGCCACAGCTGCTCCAACCGCAATCCCTTTTCCGCCTTTAAAGTGAAAATACACGGGAAAACAATGACCAAACATACATCCAAGGCCTGCGAGGCATACGCCCATATTTCCTAAAAGGCTTCTTCCTGCCCAACAGGCAAACATGCACTTTGCAAAATCAAAAGCCAGAGTAAGCACACCGGCTTTCCAGCCAAAGGTTCGGGCTACATTTGTTGCTCCTGCATTTCCGCTGCCGGAATTGCGTACATCGCTTTTAAAAACCAGGCGGGAAATAATAATGGCAATATTTAAGGAACCCAACAGATATCCAACAAGAATGCATATCAGATATTTAATCATGGTTATAAAATGCTCCGATATTAAATAAATATTATAGAATTTTTGTATCTTCCGAAGGCTGATACTCGTTTTCCGGGTAAGCAATATGGGGATTAGAAGCGCGAGCAGCTTCATCCATATCTCTTACATAGTTAATAAATTCAGAAACGGTTTCGGACAGCATGTGTTCTTTGTTCCAAATAAGGTGGTACTCAACCATACGCTCAGTATCGGTTATGACCTTTGTTTTAATAAAATTATTTGGAGTATATGTAGTCATTGGGAAAATGCTGATGCCAACACCCTGCTCGGAAAGTGCGATGGCATTTACATAGTTGGACATCTCGCAAAGAATGTTTGGCTCGGCGGGAATCTCCTTGAACCAGTCGCGAATCGATTCGATGCGGGATTTTCGTGCAGGAATAATCAGCGGCTCGTCCTTTAAAGAAGAAAGGGGAATGAAATCGCCCTCCAGCTGGGCAAGAGGATGCTTAGCTGGAATAAAGGCGGCCCAGGGCTCTCTGCCAACACAGAAGCCGGCATACTGCTCGGAATTATAAGGGACAGCAACAACCGCGATATCAACAAGACCCTTGCGAAGGCGGTCGATAACGTCGTCGCCACTGCCATTCCAAAGGTTATACTGCACAGAGGGGTATTCGTCCCGAAAACCAGTGATCCAGCGTGCAACCAGGAAAGGAGGACGGCCTTCCACCAGGCCAATAGAAATTGTGCCGGAAATACCGGTACTGAGCGCAGTGATCTCCTGCTTTGCACGGTCGACCATGTCAAGAATCTGAACCGAACGGCGATACAGAAGGCTGCCTGCTTCCGTCAGCTGAAGGTGGCGTTTGCCGCGGATAAACAGCTGCACACCAAGTTCTTCTTCCAACCCGGCAATCTGGTTGCTGAGGGGAGGCTGACTCATATTCAGCTTTTGAGCGGCGTGTGTGATATTCAGTTCTTTTGCTACAACGTTAAAGTATTTAAGAGTTCTTAATTCCATATATACATCACCGACGGAATCCTAACATGCAATTAAAATAATTGCAATATTTTTTGTGTATGCAAATGTTAAAAATATATGAAGAATGTATTTGCAAGGGCAAAGAGAATGGAATGATAATAATAATGAAATACAGAATCTGAACACGAAAGGAGAGAAGCTCTGTGAATTATAAACTGCTTGCAGAAAAGAACTGGCTGTATGATCAGGCAGCAGAATATAATCTTTTTACTGAGCTTCGCTGTGCTCGGCCTGAGCACATAGTCCGGGAGGCAGTTCAGTATCAGCCGCAGATCATTCTTATGGAATTTACTGCAGAAAATTTACAGACCGCACAGGAATTAATAAAAATAATGCCGGCAGCTGTAATTCTGGCTGCAGAAAAAATTAAAAAAACCGAGGCAGAGGCTTGTGCGCAAAACGGGATCATTTTGGTACCGGCAGGGTCTTTAAAACTGGGCTTATATTCTGCAATTGCAATGGTGAAACGGCTGAGCGGATATGAGATGAAGACGGTTCATCTGGAAGAAAAGCTGGATGAGATCCGAGTAATAGACCGAGCCAAGCTGGTGCTGATCTCACGGCTGAGCATGACAGAGGACGATGCACACCGCTATATTGAAAAAACCGCAATGGACAGCTGCCGGAAACGCAAAGAGGTTGCTGAAAGTATTATCAGAACCTATGAAAACTGAACTATGATATATTAATCGTATGGAATGCAAATATATTCCATATTTGATTTTTTGAATTAGATTGATAAAATAGCTCCATCGTGATTGATTGACATGCACAAAAAGGCTCCCACCTTTTTGTTGACAATCACGGAGAACAGAAGTATAATTCGAACATCTTAAACGGCAAAGGCGTCGTGCAGAATTATTGCACGCACTCTCTGCCGTTTTTGTTTTTTACGAACCCGTTTGGAATTATACAATACTTTACTTGTGAGGTAGTATTATGGAAGCTGTAACAAAGATTTTCGGTTCAATGGTGTTTAATGAAACAGTAATGCGCGAGCGCCTTCCCAAGGAGACTTATAAGGCAGTTATGAGATCCATTAATGATGGCAGACGCCTGCAGAGTGACACCGCTCAGATCGTTGCCAATGCCATGAAGGACTGGGCAATTGAAAAGGGCGCAACTCATTACACTCATTGGTTCCAGCCAATGACCGGTATCACCGCTGAAAAGCATGATAGCTTCATTTCCCCGATTGAAGGCGGAAAGGTGATCATGGAATTCTCCGGTAAGGAACTGATCCAGGGCGAACCGGATGCATCCAGCTTCCCCTCCGGCGGACTGCGTGCCACTTTTGAGGCAAGAGGCTACACCGCCTGGGACCCCACTTCCTATGCTTTTATTAAAGATGGTGTGCTTTGCATTCCTACTGCATTCTGCTCTTACGGAGGCGAAGCACTGGATAAGAAGACTCCGCTGCTGCGTTCTATGGAAGCCATCAACAAGCAGGCGCTGCGCATTCTGAAGCTGTTCGGCAACACGGATGTGACTCGCGTCAGCACAACGGTAGGTCCTGAGCAGGAATACTTCCTGATTGATAAGAGCGTTTATGAAAAGCGCAAAGACCTGATCTATACCGGCAGAACTCTGTTTGGCGCAAAGCCCCCGAAAGGCCAGGAACTGGAAGACCACTACTTTGGTGCGATCAAGACCAGAGTTGCGGACTTTATGAAAGAACTGAACGAAGAACTTTGGAAGCTTGGCATTCTTGCAAAAACCGAGCATAACGAAGTTGCTCCGGCTCAGCACGAACTGGCACCTGTCTTTTCTACAACCAATATGGCAACCGATCACAACCAGCTTACTATGGAGCTGATGCAGAAGATCGCAAAGAAGCACGATATGGTGTGCCTGCTTCATGAAAAGCCCTTTGCCGGCGTGAACGGAAGCGGCAAGCACAACAACTGGTCTATGAGCACCAACACCGGAATGAACCTGCTGGATCCCGGCACGACTCCCTATGAAAACGCACAGTTCCTGCTGTTCCTCTGCGCTGTGATTCAGGCTGTTGATGATTATCAGGATATGCTGCGTATCAGCGTTGCTTCCGCCGGCAACGACCACCGTCTTGGCGCTAACGAGGCTCCCCCCGCAGTAGTATCTATGTTTGTTGGCAGCGAGCTGGAAGACATTCTGAATGCTATCGAGAAGGATGAACCCTATGGTGGAAAAGAACGGGAGCAGATCAAGGTTGGCGTACACGTCCTGCCTAAGTTCCCCAAGGATACCACTGACCGCAACCGTACTTCTCCGTTTGCTTTCACCGGCAACAAGTTTGAATTCCGTATGCTTGGCTCTTCTGCATCGATCAGTGGTGCCAACGTTGTGCTGAATACTGCTGTTGCAGAATCTCTGCGCCAGTATGCAGACCAGCTGGAAGGCGTTGAGGACTTTGAAGCAGCCCTGCATGAACTGATCAAGTCTGTTATTTCCAAGCACAAGCGCATCATCTTCAATGGCAACGGATATGACGATAACTGGATCCGTGAGGCTGAGGGCCGCGGCCTGCTGAACCTGAAATCCCTGCCCGACGCAGTTCCTTATTACCTTGCACCCAAAAACATCGACGTATTTACTTCCCACAAGGTTTATACCGAAACGGAACTTCGTGCCAGATATGA
>JAKSSN010000062.1 GCA_024403095.1 Oscillospiraceae bacterium | reverse complement strand
GGCTATATTGCAAACTACCCTATATTTGGCAGCATCGCTGAGGTGAATGCTTTTGCAGCAGGGGTCAAGATGACAAATCCGCGTGCGGTTATTGATCTGCGCTGGAGCTGCGAAGACGAGAATGCACTGGAACAGCTGCTGGAGAAGGGTGTAGAGGTTATCTCAAATCGCGTGGCAACCAACACAAAGAATCCCCACTGGGCAATGGAATGGGGAACCTATATTACTCCCCATGATGGCGGAGCAGTAATACCCCTGGCGGTTCCCTGCTGGAACTGGGGCAATTTTTATTGCCAGATTGCGGAAAACGTGCTGGCGGGGGTAAAGGACACAGCCTCTGAAGGAGGAAAAGCTGTAAACTACTGGTGGGGACTTGACAGCGGAATCATCGATATCCAGCTCAGCGATGAGATTCCTGCCGGAGTGAAGATGCTGGCGGAAGGCTTGAAAAGAGCTATTATTTCCGGAAGCCTTGATCCGTTCGGAATGCGCCTTGCTGACACTTTGGGCAACTTACGCAATGATGGTACGCAGCATTTTACTCCTGAAGAGCTGATGAATATGGACTGGCTGTGCGACAACATTAAAGGCGGGATCCCAAGTTATGAAAAGCTTTTGCCCGAGGCAAGAGAATTAGTGCGCCTGATGGGAATTTATCGGGATGAGCTTGCTCCCGGCATGGGAGAGGAGAAGCCCTCATGAGAATTCTGTTTGTTGCTGATGAGGAAGATAAATACCTGTGGGATTATTATCGGCCAGGTTGCATAGGCAAGGTCGATCTTATTCTTTCGGCAGGCGACCTGAAAGGGCAGTACCTCAGTTTTTAACCACAGTTCTCAACCGGCCACTGCTGTATGTTCATGGAAATCACGACGATAGTTATGATCGTTTCCCGCCTGAGGGATGTGATTGTGTGGAGGATAAGCTGGTTGTAATAAATGGACTGCGTATTGTGGGGCTGGGCGGTTCCATGCTGTATAACGAGGCGAATTCCAGTATACAGAAAAGCAAATGAAAAAGAGGATTCATCGCCTGCGGCGAAAAATAAAGAGGGCAGGTGGAGTAGACCTTGTGCTGACCCATGCCCCGGTTTATGGGTTTGGAGATGAAGATGATCTGTGCCATATGGGATTTGAGTGTTTCCGGGAGCTGATCGATGAATTTCACCCGCGGTATTTGATTCACGGGCATGTCCACCGAAATTATTCACAGGCAATCGAGCGTTCCTATGAATATAATGGAACGATTATTACAAACGTATTTAAACGCCATATCATTGAAATTGATTAATATTTCGCTTCAAAACAAAGAGGACCCGATGCATCACGTGTTCGTGACGCATCGGGTCCTTTTATTGGATTACGGATAAATCAAGGGAATAAAGTTAGAATTTTCCGAACAGGCCCTTCATCATAACCTTAAGGATTCGCCAGCTGTCTTTTACCGCGTTGTAATGGGAGCTGTAGTCATCGGGGTCGTACACGGTTTCAATCGACTTTTCCTCAAAGGCAAGGCCTTTGTGCTTCATGTAAATAAGCATGTTTGTTTCATATTCAAAGCGGTCGCCTGGAATCTCGCAGAATGCCTGCAGCATAGAACGCGGGATCGCACGCAGACCGGTTTGAGAATCGTTGATCACAATGCCGAACAGCAGCTTGAGCAGGCGGGCAGTAGTCTTATTGCCGGCAACACTGCGCGGAGGAACATAGGGCAGGTCGAAATCGCGGCTGCCAACGATCATACGATCGCCTTTGGCCAGCATATCATCGCCGCAGGCAATGATATCGCCAATCAGGTGCTGGCCATCGCCATCGATGGTAATAACACCTTCCACTTCCGGCATGGTATCGATAACGCAGCGGAAAGCGTTTTTCAGGGCACAGCCTTTTCCTTTATTAATGCCATGGTGGAGTACTGTGCACTGGGGATAAGCAGCAGCGGCGTCGAAATACTTCTGGCGGTCGGGTGCGCTGCCATCGTCAACAATAACAATGTGCTGAAAGCCGTGTTCAATCAGGCCGTTGACAACGCCCTGAAACTTATCGTCCGGATCAAGCGAGGGGAGAACGATTGCGGCACGAGTGAGGCAGGGATTAAGATTCGTTTCCATTTTATGTATCCTTTTCTTTAAATACCCAGTTTTTCTGGATGATATAGTTGACGCAGAACGCAGCCCCGTCAACCGGCAGGGTGAGCAGCGTCTTTAGACCGGCATGTTCAATGCCAAGCAGGCGAATGAGGAAAGTTTCGATGGTTGAGACCAGGATCAATTGAACGACTACCAGCGTGTAGTACTTTACAATGGCATACTTGCCGCCGGCAGAATTCCCTTTTTTGAAGATCAGGCGATTGAGAATGAAATTTACCAGCGATGATACGATGCGGGCAAGGGTGTTGGAAATGAGAACGGAGTATGCACCGCGGATCACCAGCTGGGTTAGAAAGAAAATGCCCTTGTCGATCAGCAGAGCAAGAACAGAACTGCCGGCATAGAGCAGGGGTTTTTTATCGATTTTCATGGGAGAGACCTCTTGTGCCTGCAAAGAAAGCTGCAGGATCATGGCGGAATACCAATTAAAATTGGCACAGCCTTATATAAAATTATATCACCGAAGCAAAGAAAAATCCAACATTATTTCGCGTACAGAACGAAGTGAGATTGTAAAAAGGCTTGAAAGATTGCAGAAAATGCTTTATATTGGCAAAGGTGATGGCAATGAAAAAACAATTTTTACCGGCAGAGAATGCAGGGTATCTGAATGAAAACTACCGTCTTTTTCACCTTCGTGATATGGAAGGGCAGGAACGAGACTATCATTTTCATGAATTTGACAAGCTGGTTCTGCTTATTGAGGGCAGCGTTACTTACATTGTTGAGGACCAAACTTATACGATGCAGCCCTGGGAACTGCTGCTGGTTCGGCATCATTCCATTCACAAGGCTCAGATCGATGTGACAAAGCCCTATGAGCGGGTGATCCTGTATCTCGACAGCCGCTATTTCGACCGGCTTATGCCGGAAATGGACCTTGGCAGCTGTTTTGAGCGGACTTATTCTGCCTCAGATGGCCTGATACGGCCAGACAGCAAGCAGATGGAAGAGATTCTTGCCGCAATTGAAGCCTACGAAAATACAAGAGATAATGAAGATCCCTTTACCCGTATGCTCAGCGGAACCTACATGATGCAGCTGCTGATTGCGGTCAGCCGTGCGGTGCATCAAGCAGGAAAGGCGGGCAGCACGGAAAAGAGGGTGGATTCTAAAATATCCGGGCTCCTGTCCTACATTAACAGTCATCTGGAGGAATCGCTCTCTGTGGAGCAACTGGCGGAGCAGGCCTATCTGAGTCGTTCTCGCCTGATGCACCTGTTCCATGAACAGACGGGAGAAACGATACATGCTTATATTCGGCGCAAGCGCCTGGTGCAGGCAATGCATCGGATGCGTGATGGAATGTTGGCCGCTGAGGCCGCTGCCAGCTGTGGATTTCGTGATTACAGCGCCTTTTACCGGGCATTCCGCAACGAATTTGGCATCAGCCCATCGGAAATGCTTCGAGAAGATTGTAAACCAACAAACAAAGAATTAAGTTGACAATAGATGCCTAATATGGTATTCTCCCCTCGAAATCAATGATTCAAAAGGGAGAATTCTGTTATGCAAGAGAAAAAAACAAAATTCAGCGTTAATGATCTGACTCAGATCGCTATGAGCGCGGTGGTGATCACGGTCTGCTCCTGGATCAGCATTCCTGCGTCTATTCCGTTCACGCTGCAGACCTTTGCCATCTGCCTGATCACAGCGGTATTTGGCCTTCGAAAGGGAACCTGGTCGGTATTGATCTACATTTTGCTTGGCCTGGTAGGTGTGCCGGTCTTCAGCGGTTTTCGCGGGGGACTTGGAGTGCTGCTGGGAAATACCGGCGGCTATATTATCGGTTTTATTTTCACAGCACTGATCGTCGGCTGGTTTTCGGAGCGCTGGCATGCTAATAAGGCTGTACTTGCAGCTGCAATGGTGCTTGGAATTGCGGTATGTTATGCTTTTGGTACCGCGTGGTTTGTGATAGTATATACAAAAAACAGCGGGGCGATCGGTGTGATGACGGCACTGGCCTGGTGCGTGTTCCCTTACCTGATCCCGGATGCTGTTAAGATCGCAGCGGCAGTACTGCTGACGGAAAGGCTGCGTAAACTTTTGCGGAAGGAATGATTGGATTTGGCTACCAAAGACCTTGTCCTGGAGCTTTTAAAAAGAAAAACAGATGCTTATATTTCGGGTGCTGAAATTGCTCAGCGTTTGATGATCAGCCGTACTGCCGTGTGGAAAGCGGTCAGTCAGTTAAAGGATGAGGGCTATAGCATTGACTCGGTAACCAATCGCGGATATCGGCTTTCTTCGTGCAGTGATGTGTTAGACAGCGAAAATCTTTATCGCTACCTGCAGCCTGGCATTCAGGCCACGGTGCTCCCGGTGACAGACTCCACCAACACACAGCTGAAAGCTCTCGCTGAGCGCGGTGCGGTGGAAGGCACAGCAGTGATTGCAGGGGAGCAGACGGCAGGCAGAGGCCGTATGGGGCGCAGCTTTTACTCGCCCTCCGGATCCGGAATTTATATGAGCATTCTTCTGCGGCCCAAAATGAGCGCTTCCCGGGCACTGAGCATGACGGCCTGCGCTGCCGTTGCCGTGGCAGAGACGGTGGAGGAGATTTCCGGCAAAAGAGCAGGAATCAAATGGGTAAACGATGTGGTCGTAGAGGGAAAAAAGGTCTGCGGTATTCTAACCGAAGCCTCTATGGACTGCGAAAGCGGAGGCCTGAATTACGCCATCGTTGGCATAGGGATCAATCTCTGCCCGCCGGAGAATGATTTTCCCGAAGATATCCGCAGCGTTGCCGGCGGCGTCTTTGACCAGTACGGCCTGGTGGCGGATCTTCGCAGCCGCGTTGCTGCCGGCGTGCTGAACCGTTTTATGGCATATTACAGCAGGCTGGAAGAAAACACCTTCTATCAGGGATATGTCAGCCGCTCGATTGTAAACGGGCAGAATATAAAGCTTCTGCGTGCCGGACAAGAGGATGAATACGGCTATGTGGAAGAGATCGCAGAGGATTACGCGCTGGTGGTGCGTATGCCGGATGGCACCCTGCGCCGTGTAAGCAGCGGAGAAGTGAGTATACGCCCGGCAGAAGATAATGCCTGGAAAACGAAATAAGAAGCAATAACAGAACAACACACGGCATCCATATGCGGATACCGTGTGTTGTTCTGTTATTGTGTTTTATTGATGTTGGAATTATCAGGAAAAGGCTACGCGAACGTATTCTTCCACTTCTTCCATGGTATCAAAGCAGGCAACGCACACTTCATTGCCCATAGTGGTGGAGAGAGCATTGTGCATAGTGGTAAAGATGCGGGCGTGATCGCCGCACCAGGCCTGCAGCTGGCTCTGGCTCAGCTCATGCACTTCTTCATCGCGGCGGCCGATGTAAACGCAGTACTGGTGAGGTCCGTTGTAGTTGGTACGAAGCTCATCATATGCGACCATATCGGCGTAGATCTTGAATTCATCGGCGCTCTGGCTGAAGTTGATCATATCGGTAGTGTAACCGCCGGCAGGACGCATATTCACTTCCAGGGCAACCAGTTCACCCTTCTTGCCAAGGCCTTCCTTATCTTCGTACAGGCGGAAGAATTCCAGGTGGAAGCAGCGGGCTTTTACATCAAAGGCCTTCAGCACCTGTTTGCCGGCTTTTACCAGGTCTTCGGGTATATCACGGTCCACATAGTACCACATGGGAATGTGCAGGTTCACAATATCCATAATGGAGTTGCGGGTAACGTGGCTGGCAGCAAAAAGAACTTCGCCCTTGCTGTTCACAACACCGTCATAAGTGCATACATAACCGGGCACAAATTCTTCAGCAAAGTAATCGACGGAAGCATGATCTGCCATGAAAGCGCGGGTATCATCGTCGTTCATCAGCTTGTATGTGGCAATTGCACCAACGCCATTATCCGGCTTGGCAACCACAGGGTAACCAACCTGGGCAGTGAAAGCCAGCAGCTCGTCCAGAGAGGTCTCGGGAGTGACCAGCATGTAACGGGCATAGTGAAGGTCGGTCTTCTTGTAGTATTCCTTCATGTAGCTCTTGCGCTTGTAACGCATGATGCCATCGTTTTTCAGGCCGGTGGTGATGTTAAAATCGGTGCGCAGAGCGGCATCCAGTTCCAGCCAGTATTCGTTATTGCTCTCGAGCCAGTCAATTTTGCCGTAGCGGCCGGTGAAATAGCCAACAGCTTTGAGTACATCATCGTAATTTTCAAGGCTGTTCACCTTGTAGTATTCAGTAAGGGATGCTTTCAGTTCAGGGTGCAGTTCATCATAAGCTGCGTCGCCAATGCCCAGTACATTTACTCCGTTCTGCTTAAGATTGGTGCAGAAAAAACGGTAGCTGTCGGGGAAGTTGGGGGAAATGAAAACAAAATTCATAGGGGTTCCTCCTGATCATCTATGATTCCAAAAGACATTTGCAGGCAAATGTCCTTTTATGAGTGTGAATTATACAATTTATCCATTTAAATTGCAATAGATACCCAAAGAAAATACAGGAAATTCAGGCTTTATACTGCGCTTTGCAGAAAAAAAGGAGAATAAAAATCCGTGAGAGCGTTCTGCTCTCACGGAAGAATGTCGCATGAAATTATTCAATGCCATTCAGGTCAAAGGCATCCAGATAGGCTTTTGCCTTTGCACAAACACTGCGCAGGGTATCGGCATCAAAAGGACTGGCAAGGCCGGCATTTGCCAGCAGCTGTGTGAAGGTACGGCTGCCGCCCTGTTCGGTATAAGCCATATAGCGGTCCCAGGCTTTGGCCTGGTCTTCCTGCAGCATTGCCCAGAACTCAAGGCTGACGGTCTGAGCCAGGCAATAGTCAATGTAATAGAAGGGCATGGAGTAGATATGGTGCTGACGCTGCCAGCCTTCACCTTCGGAGTAGAAGGGAATGTCTCCATCCAGTTTCATCCAGGGCATGTAAATTCCCAGCAGGCGTTTCCATTCTGCATGGCGCTCAGCAGGTGTCATCTCCGGGTGTTCAAACACACTGTGCTGGAAGTGGTCCACCATGGTGCCGTAGGGAATGAAAGTGAGTGCAGAGGCCAGATGACTGTAGCGGAACTTGCGCGCATCGCTGCCAAAGAAATACTCGGCCTTTGGCTCGGCGAAAAATTCCATGCTCATCGAGTGCACTTCGCAGGCTTCCATGCTGGGCCAGATATATTCGCCCGGAATACGGAAGCGGTTCACCCAGGCCTCGAAAGCGTGGCCGGCCTCATGGGTGATTACTTCCACATCGCCCTGGGTACCGTTGAAATTGGCAAAGATAAAAGGAACATTATAATCAGGAATGGAGGTGCAATAACCGCCGGACTGCTTGCCTTCGGTGGAAAGCACATCCATCAGGTCGTTATCCAGCATGGTGTTGAAAAAGATACCGGCTTCGGGAGAAAGTTCTTCGTAAAAACGTTTGCCCTGCTGCAGCTGGTATTCAGCATCGCCCACAGGGCGGGGATTGCCGGAACGAAATTCCAAGGCGTTATCGGCAAAGCTCATGGGGTACTCTTTCCCAAGGCGCTCAGCCTGGCGGCGATAGATGCTGTCGGCCACAGGGACCAGGTACTCTACCACGGCCTCGCGGAAACGCTCCACATCCTGTTTGTCGTAGCAGTTTCTTCCCATGCGGTCGTAGCCCAGGGGAATATAGTTCTCTTTGCCCAGCTGACGGCCAAGGCCGTCGCGCAGCTTTACCAGCTGGTCATAAATGCTGTCCAGCTTATCCTGCACGGATTTGTACCAGGCGCCCTCAGCCTTCCAGGCAGCCAGACGGCGGGCATCGTCCGGGTCGCTCTTAAGCGGCGTAAGCTGTGAAAGAGTGTAGGTCTTGCCTTCAAACTCCACAGCGGCAGAGGCGAGCAGGTCTTCATATTCCTGGGTCAGAGCGTTTTCCTGCTGCATGGCAGAGATAAACTCGGGCTCGGGAGAAAAGGTACGCAGAGCAATCTCACCGTTCACAAACATCAGGTCGCCATATTCAGCACTGAAATCAGCGCGGAAAGGACTCTGAAGCATGGCAGCGTTCCAGGCCTGGGTGTATTCTTCCAGCTCGGGGGAAGCAGCCATCCAGAAATCGGATTCGTCATTATAAAACTGATCGCGTGTATCGATCGAGTGGCGGATCGAAACCAGGGTGCCCAGCGTGCTGATATGATTGTTCAGTGTTTCCATTTCAAGAAAAATGGATTTTGCGGCTGCATAGTCAGCGGCAGCACTCAGGCGCAGAGTGAGTTCGGACAGGGAAGCCTTCAGCTCGTCCAGGTTCGGGCGAGTATAGGGCATTTCAGAAAATTTCATGTTAAACTCCTTTAGGGGATTTTGTATTCCCGCTTATCTTACCATGTGCCGGCTTTTTTTACAACTGACCAAAAGGCTCCCTCTGCAGCAGGACCCGGATTTTGGTTGAAGCCATGCAGAAAACGGAGTATAATACCTGCAAAAATAATCTGCCGGAGGCAAAGATTATGGAGAAATATTTTGATATTAACCTGCCCGGTATCAGCATAAAAGCAAAACTGTATGCCAATCCGAAGACCGAAATTGAAAAGGCAGTGATCTGCTGCCATGGATTCTGCGGCAGCAAGGAAAGCGCCTTTAATAAGCACCTGGCTGAAAAACTGCTGGGGAAGGAGAAACATGCTGCTCTGCTGTGCTTTGACTGGCCCTGCCATGGAAACGATGTACGCAAAAAAATAACGCTGGACTTGTGTATCACTTATCTGCAGGCTGCCATCGGCTATGCGAGGGAT
>JAKSSN010000061.1 GCA_024403095.1 Oscillospiraceae bacterium | reverse complement strand
CACCAGACGCTTTTAATGAATGGAAGACAAACTGATTAAACGAATCGATGACCTGGCTGAGATGGCAATGCGAAAGTCCATGGTAACAGCAACTCATTTTCTTACGCCGGCGGAAGTATATGACGCACAGGATTATCTTTACCGGAACAAGATGGCAAATGGGCTGTTATGGGGCGGCGCGGAAATCTGTGAAAGAAAAATGCTGTTTTTTCTGCCTGATTATCTTGAGCCGGAATATTTTACCGCGGAGGAACATATTTCTGCAGTAAAGATCCGGGCATACTTTGGAGAGCCGGGCCACAGAGATTATCTTGGCGCAATCATGGCATGCGGAGTTACGAGGGAAAGCATTGGCGATATTATTCTTCAGAAGGATACCGCCTATGTGTTTTGCCGCAGCACGGTTGCGCGCGAGATCAGCTGCCTTGAAAGCGTGGGGCGCTTCAGCGTGAAGGCTGAGGAAATTGAACTGGATCAGGTTCCCGCTGCGGAACGAAAGTTTAAGCCCCTGAGTTTTACTGTGATGAGCCCCAGGCTGGACGCTGTGGTTTCGGGCATTTTTCACATCAGCCGAACCGAGGCGGCGAAGTACATTGCTGCGGAAAAGGTGGACCTGAATTACCATTGCTGCAGCAAAAATGATGCAGCCGTGCGGGAAGGGGACATTCTTTCGGTTCGGGGACTTGGTAAAGCAGTGATTCGGGAATTTGGCGGGCTTTCCCGCAAGGGCCGCGAGTATATGAATGTTGACCTGTATACCTGAGGTCAGCGATATAAATCAATGGAAAATGGAGACTTAAACATGACATTACAGGAACGTTTTATTTCTTATGTTCAGGTTCACACATCCAGCAGTGAGGCAGGCACCACTGTGCCTTCCACGGAGCGGCAGTTTGATCTCAGCCGCAAACTGGAGCAGGAACTTAAGCAGATCGGCATGCAGAATGTGTTTACCGACGAGCATGCCTATGTATATGCAGAACTGCCTGCTTCCGGCGAAGGGTTTGAAAAGCAGGAATCCATCGCTTTCATTGCCCATCTGGACACGATCCCAGACGAGGACTTCAGCGGCAAAGATGTTAAGCCGCAGATCATTTGCAATTACAACGGCGGTGATGTTGCGCTTGGCAGCAGCGGACGAGTGCTGAGCCCGGAGCGTTTTACACACCTGAAAAACCTGGCCGGCCAGACCCTGATCACTACTGATGGCACCACAGTGCTTGGCGCAGACGATAAGGCCGGAATTGCAGAAATCGTGACTGCCTGCGACGAGATCATCCGCAGCAAGAAAGAGCACAGAAGAATCGCCGTATGCTTTACCCCGGATGAGGAGATCGGCCACGGTGCAGAGCTGCTTGATCTGCAGCGGCTGAAGGCTGACTATGCCTTTACCGTTGACGGGGGAGAGGCAAACGACATTAATTACGAAACCTTTAATGCTGCGTCTGCCCGGATCACAGTAGCGGGTTCGAACATTCACCCCGGAAGTGCGAAGAACCAGATGAAAAATGCCAGCCTGATCGCAATGGAGCTGAATGCCATGCTTCCGGCTGCGGAAACTCCTGCACACACTGAAAATTACGAGGGCTTCTATCACCTGATCAGCATGAAGGGCAGCGTGGAGCAGGCAGAGCTGAATTACATCATTCGTGACCATGTGTTCAGCCTTTTGGAGCATCGTGTTGAAGCGCTGCAGCATGCGGCCGCAATCCTGAATGAACAGTACGGTCCGGACACTGTGAAAGTTGAGATCCGTTACCAGTACCGCAACATGGCAGAAAAACTTTCTGCCCGCATGGACATTATTGACCGGGCGAAAAAGGCAGTGGAAACTGCCGGCCTCACACCCGTCACAACACCGATCCGCGGCGGTACGGATGGCTCTCAGCTGACCTACCGGGGACTTCTTTGCCCTAATCTTGGCACCGGAGGCTACTGCTGTCACGGCCCCTATGAGCATGTTACGGTTGAAGCCATGGAGACCGTGAAGGATATTATTAAAAACCTGGTCTACATGGAAGAATAATAAAAAAGACGTGTCATTCAAGTGACACGTCTTTTTTATTCTATTCATTCTACTCCCGTCAGGTTGAACTCCGGCAGAAGCTCATCGGTTGAGGAAGAGATATCCTGCCAGTAACCATTTTCAATTCCACAGCGTTCCATATAACGCGCAAGGTGACGATTTGTTTTTGCATCAATTCGCTCGTTCAGCTCGGGATAGGAATCAAAATGAAACATCGGGGTATACTGGCTCATAAGCGAAAACAGAACGCTGTTCGGCGGAAAGTGCTCGCTGACCCAGTCGATTACGGACATGGAATTATCCACATGGCCGGGAAGGATCAGGTGGCGAATGAGGACGCCGGAAATGAGCAGACCGCTTTCATCCATAATATATTTGCCGCGCTGGCGAAACATTTCGTCAATGGCAGCGGCTGCAGCTGAGGGATAATCTGCGGCACCGGAAAACGCGGCTGCCAGGGGAGAGCTGGCGTATTTATAATCCGGCAGATAAACCTGAACCAGCCCATCGAGCATTTTAAGCGACTCGGCTTTTTCATAAGCGGAACTGTTCCAGACAACGGGAATGGAAAGCTTTGCCTTTTCCAGTGCCAGCGTAATGGGCTTAATAAAATGGGTGCCGGTTACGAGGTTGATATTATGCACGCCTTCATCCTGCAGGCGCAGAAAAACATCGGCCAGCTGGGGAACGGTAAGCTGTTTGCCGGTGGATGCACGGCTGATCTCATGGTTTTGGCAGAAAATACACCGCAGGTTGCAGCCGGAAAAAAAGACGGCTCCCGAGCCATGCTCGCCGGTAATGCAGGGTTCTTCGCCAAAGTGAGGGGCAGCTCGCACAACGCAGGGAAGGGATGGACTGAGGCAATAACCGCTGCCTGAATCCAGGCTTCTTGCAGCACCGCAGCTGCGCGGACAATCGAAACAGAGTGAATCCATATGATTTTCTCCTGTTGCAGTGAATAAAATAGACAAATTGACAATAAAATGTCGCTTTTGCCAAATGATTATATGCTTCTTTTGGGCAATGTGCAACAATTTATAAAACCAGCAAAAAAGTACATGATTTTTAAACAAATTGTGATAAAATGTGCACGAATAGATATTTGATGTTATTGTGAGCCCAGTAGGGCCCGCAGAAAGGTGAAGCATGCTGAACATTGTTTTGGTAGAACCGGAGATCCCGCACAATACGGGGGCCATAGCCAGAACCTGCGCAGCAACGGGGGCAACCCTGCACCTGATCAAACCCCTTGGATTTGATATTTCAGACAAGGCGGTTAAGCGCTGCGGACTTGATTACTGGTATCTGGTAACCATTAAAGTCTATGAAAACCTGGATGAGTATTTTGAAAAAAATGGCGACCGGAATCTTTTCCTTGCCACAACCAAAGCGCCGCAGAACTACAGCGCCGCTGACCTTAGCGGCAGTGATGTTACGCTTATGTTTGGCAAAGAGACGGCCGGCCTTCCTGAATGGCTCAGAGAAAAATATCGCGAGCGCTGTATCCGAATTCCAATGGTAGACGAGGCCAGAAGCCTGAATCTTTCCAATTCGGTTGCGATCCTTGCATATGAAGCTCTGCGGCAGCAGGGTTTTCCAGGCTTGCTCAGCCAGGGATCAATGGCAGAATAAAATATTTTTAGGAGGATATACCATGAACTACAGCAAAAAGACCGTCAAAGACATTGACGTAAAAGGCAAGAAAGTTCTTCTCCGCTGCGACTTTAACGTTCCCCAGGACAAGAAAACCGGCGAAATCACCGATGATAAGCGCATCAGAGCTGCTCTTCCCACCATCCAGTACCTTCTGGAGCAGGGCGCAGCTGTTATTGCATGCTCTCACCTTGGCAAGCCTGTTGCAACCTTCGATTCCTATGTGAAGAAGCAGGTTGAAAAGGGCAAGAATGCCGAAGATATTACCAAAGAAGAGTGGGAAAAGAGCCTGAAGAAGCTCTCCCTGAAGATCGTTGCTGCACGCCTCAGCGAGCTGCTTGGCCAGCCCGTTATTATGGCTGAGGATGTTGTTGGTGCAGACGCACAGGCTAAGGCCGCTGCTCTGAAGCCCGGCGAGATCATGCTGCTTGAGAACACCCGTTTTGAAAAGGGCGAGACCAAGAACGATCCTGCTACTGCCAAGGCAATGGCTGACATGGCAGAAGTTTACGTTTCCGATGCATTCGGTGCTGTTCACCGCGCACATGCTTCCACCGCTGGTGTTGCTGACTACCTGCCCGCAGTTTCCGGTTTCCTGATCCAGAAGGAACTCGAGATCATCGGCGGCGCACTTGCAAACCCCAAGCGTCCTCTGGTTGCTATCCTGGGCGGCTCCAAGGTTTCCTCCAAGATCGGCGTTATCAACAACCTGCTTGAGATCGCAGACACCATCATTATCGGCGGCGGCATGGCTTACACCTTCTCTGCAGCTGATGGCGGCAAGGTTGGCGATTCTCTGCTCGAGGCTGACTGGATGGATTATGCAAAGGAAATGGTTGCCAAGGCAGCTGCAAAGGGCGTAAAGCTCCTTCTGCCCATCGACACCGTTATCGCAAACGCATTTGCTCCTGATGCAGAGTCTAAGGTCGTTGCAGCAGGCGAGATCCCCGATGGCTGGCAGGGTCTTGATATCGGTCCCAAGACTGTTGAGCTTTACTGCAATGCAGTTCAGGATGCCGGTACTGTGATCTGGAACGGACCTATGGGCGTTTTCGAGTTTGCAGCATTTGCAAAGGGCACCGAGGCTGTTGCTGAGGCTCTGAGCAAGACCAGCGCAATCACCATCATTGGCGGCGGCGACAGCGCAGCAGCAGTTCAGCAGCTTGGCTATGCCGATAAGATGACTCACATCTCCACCGGCGGCGGCGCTTCTCTTGAATTTATGGAAGGCAAGGTCCTGCCTGGTGTGGCTTGCCTGCTTGACAAGTAATTCTTTTGTAGTTTGAGGTAAAACATGAACAGAAAGTATCGTAAAACGATTATTGCCGGCAACTGGAAGATGAATATGCTGGCATCTGAAATCAAGGGCTTCATGGAGCAGCTGAAGGAAAACATGCCTGCTTCCAGAAACTGCGATGTAGTGCTCTGCACTCCCGCTGTTATGATTCCCGCAATGGCTAAGGCCGGCAAGGACTGCAAGGTCTATGCAGGCGGCCAGGATGTTTCCAAGTATGAAAAGGGTGCTTACACCGGTGAGATCTCCGCTGCTCAGCTGGCTGATGTTGGCGCAAAGTACTGCGTTGTCGGTCACTCCGAGCGCCGCCAGTACCATGGCGAAAGCGATATGCTGGTGAATGAGAAGACCAAGGCTCTGATCGCCAAGGGAATCAAGCCCATCATCTGTGTTGGCGAGAGCCTTGAGCAGAGAGAGAACGAGCTGACCATGGAGTATGTTGCATACCAGGTCAAGGCAGCTCTCAGCGGCATCGATGCAGCTGATCTGAAGCAGTGCATCATTGCTTACGAACCCATTTGGGCTATCGGCACCGGCAAGACTGCTACCAGCGAGCAGGCTCAGGAAGTTTGCTGCGGCATCCGCGAAGTGATCCGCAAAAAGTATGGTGCACGTCCTGCACGCTCCATCAGCATTCTGTATGGCGGCAGCATGAACGCAAAGAATGCAGCTGAGCTGCTTTCTATGCCCGACATCGATGGCGGCCTGATCGGCGGCGCTTCTCTGAAGCCTGTTGATTTCAGCACCATTATTGCAGCAAGCAATCAGGAGTAATAGAATGAGTAAAAAAGCAGTTCTGGTGATCCTTGACGGTTACGGCATTTCTAAAGAGTGCCCCGGCAACGCTATCTCCAATGCAAAAAAACCCAATCTGGATAAGTTTTTTGCAGAGTACCCCAGCTCTCAGCTGATCGCATCCGGCATGGATGTTGGTCTTCCTGAAGGCCAGATGGGCAACTCTGAGGTAGGTCACACCAACATCGGCGCAGGCCGTGTTGTGTTCCAGATCCTGCCTAAGATCACCAAGGAGATCTCCACCGGTGAATTTTTCCAGAATCCTGTTTATATCAAGGCAATCGACGATGTTGTTAATGGAAACAGACCCCTTCATGTTATGGGCCTTCTTTCCACCGGCGGTGTTCACAGCCACCTGGGCCATATCTTTGGCATGCTCGACATGGCAAAGATGCGCGGTGTGAAGCAGGTTTATGTACATTGCTTCCTCGACGGCCGTGATGTTCCGCCCACTTCCGGTGCCGGCTTTGTAAAAGAGCTGGTTGAGAAGTGCAATGAAGTTGGCAATGCTAAGATCGCTACCATCCAGGGCCGTTTCTGGGGCATGGACCGTGACAAGAGATGGGATCGCGTAGAGCGCGGTTACAATGCAATTGTTTGCGGCGAAGGTCAGTTCGATACGGATCCTGTTCATGCTGTTGAAACCAGCTATGAAACCATGGATGAAGCAGGCGAGAAGAAGCTGACCGACGAGTTCATGCTTCCCACCGTGATCGATCCGGAAGGCGTGATCAACCAGGGCGACAGCGTTATCTTCATGAACTTCCGTCCTGACCGTGCACGTGAGATGACCTGGGCACTGAACCTGCCCGACTTCGACGGTTTTGACCGCAAGAAGAAGGTCTTTCCTCTTTCCTACGTCTGCACCGCTCAGTATGATGAGTCTCTGCCGCTTCCCATTGCATATCCTCCCGAGACGATCGAAAACACCATTGGCGACCTGATCAGCGCTAAGGGCCTGAAGCAGTTCCGCGTGGCAGAAACTGAAAAGTATGCTCACGTGACCTTCTTCTTCAACGGCGGCGTGGAAAAGGTTTGCGATGGCGAAGAGAGATGCCTGGTTCCTTCTCCCAAAGAGTTCGCAACCTACGATCTGGTTCCCGGAATGAGCGCAGTGAAGGTTGCCGAGGAAACTGTTGCAGCAATTGCCAAGGATGAATATGCATTCATCGTTTGCAACTTTGCAAACTGCGACATGGTTGGCCACACCGGCATTATGGATGCAGCAATTCAGGCTGTTGAAACCGTTGACAGCTGCATGGGCAAGATCATTGACGAAGTAAGCAAGCATCCCGAAACCGTGCTGTTTGTTACTGCTGACCATGGTAATGCCGATGTGATGTTTGATGATAACGGAAACGTTAACACCGCACATACCACCAATCCCGTACCTTTTGTTGTTAGCGACAAGAGCATTGAGCTTGAAAACGGCAGACTGGCTGACATTGCTCCCACCATCCTTGATGTACTGGGCTTTGAGCAGCCTGCAGAGATGACAGGCGTTAGCCTGATTAAAAAGTAATCAAAATTTTTATAAAAGGGGTTAATCATCATGATTTACACTAGCGAAGTCAACAATATGTGCCCTGTAGCAAAAGGCGCATATCATGGTCCCGCTCCTATTCCCGAAGAGGGCAAATGGGTTCAGGCAAAGCAGATCTCCGATATCTCCGGCTTTACTCACGGTATTGGCTGGTGCGCACCTCAGCAGGGTGCCTGCAAGCTGACCCTTAACGTAAAAGAAGGCGTTATCGAAGAAGCTCTGGTTGAGACCATCGGCTGCAGCGGTATGACTCATTCCGCAGCAATGGCATCCGAGATCCTGATCGGCAAGACCATTCTTGAAGCTCTGAACACTGACCTTGTTTGCGATGCAATCAACACTGCTATGCGCGAGCTGTTCCTGCAGATCGTTTACGGCAGAACTCAGTCTGCTTTCTCCGAAGGCGGTCTGTCTGTTGGCGCTTCTCTGGAAGACCTTGGTAAGGGCCTGCGTTCTCAGGTTGGTACCATGTTCGCCACCAAGGAAAAGGGTCCCCGTTATCTGGAGCTTGCTGAAGGTTACGTTACCAGAATCGCTCTGAATGCTGAGAACGAGATCATCGGCTATGAATTTATGAATGTTGGTAAGATGATGGACTTCATGAAGAAGGGCATCGCAGCTGACGAAGCAATCAAGAAGGCAACCGGTCATTACGGCCAGTGGGATACCGCTGCAAAGTACATTGACCCGCGTCAGGAATAATTTAAGGAGGACATAACAATGGCACTTTTTGAAAACTACGACAGACGCATTGAAAAGATCAATGGTGTTCTTGCTCAGTATGGCATTTCCTCCGTTGAAGAATGCAGAGAAATCTGCAAGGCTAAGGGCTTTGATCCTTACGAAATCGCTCAGGGCATTCAGCAGATCTGCTTTGAGAACGTAAAGTGGGCTTACTGTGTTGGCGCTGCAATTGCAATCAAGGCAAATGCAGCAACCGCAGCTGAAGCAGCTAAGTACATTGGTGTTGGCCTTCAGGCTTTCTGCCTGGACGGTTCTGTTGCAGAAGACCGCAAAGTTGGTCTTGGCCACGGCAACCTTGGCGCAATGCTTCTTTCTGACGAGTCCAAGTGCTTTGCATTCCTTGCAGGTCACGAATCCTTTGCAGCTGCTGAAGGCGCAATCGGTATCGTCCGCAACGCAAACAAGGCACGTAAAGAGCCCCTGCGTGTTATCCTGAACGGTCTTGGTAAGGACGCAGCTCAGATCATCTCCCGTATCAACGGCTTCACCTACGTTCAGACTCAGTTCGATTACTTCACCAGCGAGCTGAAGATCGTTAAGGAGATCCGTTACTCCGAGACCGAGCGTGCAAACGTTCGCTGCTACGGCGCTGATGACGTTCGCGAAGGCGTTGCAATCATGCACAGCGAAGGCGTTGATGTTTCCATCACCGGTAACTCCACCAACCCCACTCGCTTCCAGCATCCTGTTGCAGGTACCTACAAGAAGGAATGCATTGAGCAGGGCAAGAAGTACTTCTCCGTTGCTTCCGGCGGCGGCACTGGCCGTACTCTGCACCCCGATAACATGGCAGCTGGCCCCGCTTCCTACGGCATGACCGATACCATGGGCCGTATGCAC
>JAKSSN010000060.1 GCA_024403095.1 Oscillospiraceae bacterium | reverse complement strand
TCAGCCTTGGCACCATGGTATTCAGCTTCCTGCTGGCAAAATCAATTCCGTCTTCGGCCGATGAAAAGGCAGACCAGCCGGAAGACGATAACTGACAGCTGCGGTACAAAGTGAATACAGGAAGAAACCCCAGACAGAAATTCTGCCTGGGGTTTTCTAGCCGCTTTTCGTGCAGCGAAAACAAAAATCATCCTGGCAGCTTTTGCTGCCGGGATGAAGTGTTTGTTGCTAACGATTGAATTAGTACATGCCGCCCATGTCGGGTGCTGCAGGTGCTGCGGGCTCCTTCTCGGGGATGTCAGCAACCAGGCTCTCGGTGGTGAGGACCATAGAAGCAACAGATGCTGCATTCTCCAGAGCGCTGCGGCAGACCTTGGTCGGGTCAACAATGCCCATGGCGATCATGTCGCCGTAAACATCGTTTGCTGCATCGTAACCGAAGTTTGCTTCGGTGCTGCTGGCGATGGTGTTCAGGATCACTGCGCCTTCCAGACCTGCGTTTGCGCTGATCTGCATGATGGGAGCCTTCAGAGCCTTGGCAATGATGGAAGCACCGGTCTTTTCATCGCCTTCCAGAGTGGCTGCCAGTTCAGCAGCTGCCTTGGAAGCAACAATGTAAGCAGAACCGCCGCCGGAGACAATGCCTTCTTCCACTGCAGCGCGGGTTGCGTTCAGTGCATCCTCGATGCGCAGCTTCATTTCCTTCATCTCGGTTTCGGTAGCAGCACCAACCTTGATCACTGCAACACCGCCGCTCATCTTGGCAAGGCGCTCCTGCAGCTTTTCACGGTCGTAATCGCTGGTGGTGGTTTCAATCTGGCGCTGGATCACTGCAGCACGTGCCTTGATGGCTGCGGGATCGCCGGCACCGTCGACAATAACGGTATTCTCCTTGGAGACCTTGACCTGGTGTGCCTGACCGAGGAGGGCAAGGTTAACGTCCTTCAGCTCCATGCCAACATCGCTGGAGATCACGGTTGCACCGGTGAGGGTTGCGATATCGGTGAGCATCTCTTTACGTCTGTCGCCAAAGCCGGGAGCCTTAACGCAGATGCAGGTGAAGGTGCCGCGCAGCTTGTTCAGAACGATGGTTGCAAGAGCTTCGCCTTCAACGTCCTCAGCAATGATGAGGAGCTTGCGGCCAGCCTTAACGACCTGCTCGAGCATGGGCAGGATCTCCTGAATGTTGGAGATCTTCTTATCGGTAACAAGGATGAGAGCATCATCGATGACGGCTTCCATCTTGTCGGTGTCGGTTACCATGTAGGGGGAGAGGTAGCCGCGGTCGAACTGCATGCCTTCCACTACTTCGCTGTAGGTTTCTGCAGTGCGGGACTCTTCAATGGTGATAACACCATTGGTGCTGACCTTTTCCATTGCATCGCTGATCAGGGTGCCGATGGTGTCGTTGCCGCTGGAGATTGCGCCAACGCGGGCGATGTCGCTGCTGCCGTTCACGGGCTGAGAAATGCTCTTGATGGCTGCAACAGCTGCCTCAGTAGCCTTCTGGATGCCGCGGCGCATGGTCATGGGGTTGGCACCGGCTGCCAGGTTCTTCAGACCTTCGTTGATCATTGCCTGAGCAAGAACGGTTGCGGAAGTGGTGCCGTCGCCGGCTACATCGTTGGTCTTGGTGGAAACTTCGCGGATCAGCTGTGCGCCCATGTTCTCGAACGGGTCTGCCAGCTCAATTTCCTTAGCGATGGTAACACCATCGTTGGTGATCAGGGGAGTGCCGTATTTCTTATCCAGAACTACGTTGCGGCCCTTGGGGCCCAGAGTGATCTTAACAGTATCAGCCAGCTGGTTGATGCCGCGCTCAATAGCTTTTCTGGCTTCTTCGCCGTAAATAATCTGCTTTGCCATAGTATGTATCCTCCAAAATTACTCGATAATTGCAAGAATGTCGCTCTGACGAACGATGGTAAATTCATCTTCGCCAAACTTTACCTTGGAACCGGTGTACTTGCCAACCAGGACCTGCTCACCGGGCTTTACGATCATTTCAACCTCGTTGCCGTCAACAAGGCCGCCGGGGCCAACTTCAACAACCGTGTAAACTTCGGGCTTTTCCTGAGCAGCGGTGGTGAGGAAAATGCCGGAAGAAGTGCGCTCTTCTGCAGCGTTCTGCATCAGAACAACTCTGTCAGCCAAAGGTTTGAGTTTCATATCTATAACCTCCAAATTAAATTATACAATTACAAGACCGTTAGCACTCGTAAACCTTAAGTGCTAACGGTGCTAATCATATCACATTTTCTTATTTTTGCAAGGGGCAGTTTTTTAAATTTGTAAAATAATTTATTAAAAAATCCGTACGAGTTTTAAAGCGTTCCGTCGAAGAACTTCATTCCCTGGGGAACAATCAGGTTCAGCGCCTTGGGGGCCAGCTGCATTTCCGCCTTTGCGGTGTGCAGGGCTTCGCCATCGACCTGCAGTACGGTTTCTTCATCAAACTCCAGGGTGATATGGTCGGTACGCAGATGGGTTACGAATTCGGGCAGCTCATCGGCTTTGCCGGCCGCGTATTTACCAATCAGCTGCACCAGCTGAAGCAGATTGACTTTTTTAATAATATACACGTCCAGAATGCCGTCGTCGGGCATGGCATTCAGGCTGGGATTAAAACCGCCGCCATAAAACCGCCCGTTGCACACGCAGACAAGGGCGTATTCATTTTCTTCGGTTCCATTGATGTGGGTGATCTTCATTTTCTGGTTAATGCCGCGAATCGCTTCCACCACAACCGAAATAATATAGGCAAAGCTGCCGCCAACCAGGGGCAGGTGAGAATAGTTATGTACGTTTACGCCAATGCGGGCATCGATGCCTGCCGAGCAGATGTTTACGCTGTAACGCTCGTTGCAGCGGATGACATCAATGGGGCGGACGCTGCCGTTTACCAGTGCGGAGAGGTTGCGGTAGAGATCGCCTTCCTGACCAAACATGCGAACAAAATCGTTTCCCGTGCCTAAGGGCCAGGGGCAGACTGCCACATTTGCAGCGCCAACTGCACCGCTGACGCATTCGTTAAATGTTCCGTCACCGCCGCAGGAATAGATACGCATCTCTTCGCCGGAGGCACAGGCAGTGCGTACTTTATCTGTGGCGTCTAAGGGAGCTGTGGTGGTGTATACTTCAAAGCTATCTTCTTTGCCGGCAAATTCTGCCTGAACAGCGGCACGCACTTCTTCGGTGCGGTCTTTTCCGCCAGCGGTGGGGTTCACAATAAATAAATGTTTCAAGCGAATCACTCCTGAAGCTGAAATTTTAAGATTACAGATACATAAACAGGTCGCATTTGATCATGCCGTTGTAGAGCTTACGCTTTTTATCCGCTGTTTTGCCAAAAGTGCGCTCGAACTCGGTGTGGGAGCTGAGCAGGAACAGTTTCCAGTTCTCGCTGGCCAGATACTTTTTGCCGAACTTGCGGTAGAGCTCTTCGGCCTCCTGCTTTTCCATAATACGCTCGCCGTAGGGCGGGTTGGTTACGATCACGCCGCGGTCGGTGGTGCGGTCGAAAGAGGTGGCATCCGCCACTTCAAAACGGATGATGTCCAGAACGCCGGCGCGCTGGGCGTTTTCCTTTGCAATCTTAATCGCGTGGGGATCGATATCCGAGCCAATGATGCTGTAGCTGCCGGCATATTCTTTGCTGCGTGCTTCGTCACGGGCAAGGTTCCAAAGCGCAGGATCGATCTGGCTCCAGTTCAGGGCAGGGAAGCTGCGGTTCAGGCCGGGTGCGCGGTTTTTGGCAATCAGCGCTGCCTCGATGGGAATGGTGCCGCTGCCGCAGAAGGGGTCGCAGAAATCGCCCTTGCCGATATAGCGGCTCAGCTTTACCATGGCCGCGGCCATGGTCTCCTTCAGGGGAGCCTCGTTATGGGCGGGGCGGTAGCCGCGCTTATGCAGACCATCGCCGGTGGTGTCGATGCACAGGCTTACGCTGTCTTTCATAATGGCAAACTGCAGCTGGTACAGGGCACCGGTTTCGGGGAACCATTCAATGGAATATTTCTGCTTCAGGCGTTCCACCACGGCCTTTTTAATAATGGCCTGGCAGTCGGAAACGGAAAAGAGCTTGGAATTCAGGCTGTGGCCTTTCACAGGGAATTTTGCATCCTTGGGCAGGTAGGCCTCCCAGGGCAGCGCTTTGGTTTTTTCAAACAGCTCGTCGAAGGTTTCGGCGTGGAAACGCCCCACCTCCACCAGCACGCGTTCGCCCACGCGAAGGTTGATGTTAGCGCGGATCAGGTCTTCCGCGGAACCGTCGAAATAAACCCGGCCGTTTTCAGAAATGACGTTTGCCATATTCAGCCGCTTAAGTTCATCGGCAATGGGGCCTTCCAGACCCAGCAGGCAGGGGACACATAATTTATAATTCAATACACTTTCACCTCATACATAGTTAGACCTGTTTATAATACTCTAAAAGCCACTGCGTGTAAACAGCCAATCTGCAAAGCAGGCTGCCGGGAAGCTGACGGAGGGAGGAGCGAAAACGGGTGGGAAAAACTCCCGTCAAAATGAAGAATCTAAGGGCAGCTGCTTTGGTGAGTATTGACAAAAGTGATAAAAGATTGCGTTTTACTATGGAATTTTATGTTGATATTTACTATAATCTAAGCAGAAGATAAAACGAATCACTGGAAAGGAAGGCTAATTATGAAGAAACATATTATTGTAACCATCAGCCGGGAATACGGAAGCGGCGGCCACGACATTGCCGACCTTTTGGCACAAAAGCTGAACCTGAAGCTTTATGATAACAAGTTGATCACCATAGCTGCCCAGGAGAGCGGCTATCCCCCCGAGGTGCTGGAAGAAGCGGAAAGCACGTATTCCAACAAGGTCTCTATGGCGCTGGGCTTGATCGGCGAAGAAAAAGAGTATTCTATGCCGCTGAATAACCGCCTGTTTAATGTGCAGGAATTTGTCATCCGCACCATTGCCGATATGGAAGATGCGGTGATCGTTGGCCGCTGCGCAGACGCAGTGTTGAAGGACTATGTGCCCTGTGTGAATATTTTTGTTCAGGCAAGCCTGCCCCACCGAGTGGAGCGCATTATGAAGCGCTACGGCATATCGGAAGAAGAGGCAAAGCGCCGCATTGCTAAAACGGATAAGACCCGTTCCACCTATTATAATTTTTACACCGATAAAAAATGGGGCGATCGGCGCAACTATGATCTGATCATCAACAGCGATATTGGCGTGGAGGCAGCCGCGGAGATCCTGTTTAACTATGTAACGGCACGCTATCCCGAACTGAAGCCGAACGACTAACGCAAACCTTATGAAAAGAGCCACGGTGCATCTGCACCGTGGCCTTTTTGATGTTTAATAAATAATGTTCAGGTCGTTGTAACCGGGGCTGCCGTTTACGGTGCCGTACTGGCTGAACTGCCAGATGTTCCAGCCCGTAAAGGCCGGAGCCACATAGTCCTGCGGATAGTTGGCGTACCAGATGCTGTACTGGGAAAGCTCGGAATAATTCAGGGCTGCGGTCCAGAAATAGTCGCCGGCATAAATGCCGCCCCGGTAACCGGCGGCTTCCACAGTTTCGCAGAAGGCACGGGCAATCTCAGTGCGTTCTGCAACGGTGAGCGTATCTGCGCGGCCATAGGGGTATTCGCCGGAATATTCCATGTCGATATAAATCGGAAAGTCCAGGCTCATACCGTTGAGGATCTCAACGGCAAGGCTTGCTTCCTCCACCGCCTCGGCAGGGGTGATAGCGTTGGAATAGAAATAGGCACCAATACTCAGCCCGGCAGCGCGGGCTTCCTGCAGATACATTCCTGCTCCATTATTTTTCTTGTAGCTGTTGCCGTCTTCAAACAGGGTGCCTGAGCCCCAGGTGCGGCCTGCCACACGAACAATGGCAAAGTCGACACCGGATGCCTTAACAGCATGCCAATCGATGGCACTGTTGAAATAGCTTACATCAATGCCCAGCCGGCTTGCCTTTACGCCTTCGGAATTGAAGAAATAAAGCTGGCCGTCGATGTTTTTAAGGCCTTTTACCGGTTGGCCGTCGCTGCCGCAAAAATAGGTGCGGCCGTTGATGGAGGTCCAGCCGGACTTCAGTTTTACTTTTTCGGTAATTGGGCTTGCCGTAATCTGGTATTCCGGCGCCGGGCTTCCGTCGCCACGGATCAGCTCTACGTGCGTTGCCGATTCTTCCAGAAAATAATCCGTTCCTTCCACAGCATCCTCAGCCAGGGATTCCGGACTGATCACATTGCCCTCCGCATCCATGCAGGTGCTTACGCGGCGCAGACCATAGGAGAGTACGCCATCTTCCACCACGGGAGAAACATCGCTCTCTTCGCCGGAAGCCAGCAGCAGGCAGCCGTTTTCGCCGGTGGGATATTCGTAGGAATACATTTCATAGCCATTCGAGTCGGTTACGGGCACTTCTACTTCAGCGGCTTCGCGCTCCACGGTTTCGGAACGGATGGTTTCGGCTTCAGCCGGCTTAGTGGAAACGATCTCGGCGGGCTTTGTCTCTTCCAGGGGAACTTCAGTGACTTCTTTCACTTCCACCTGCTGCATAATGTTTACGATGGGCGTGTAGGAAACATATTCTTTTTCCACCACGCTGCAGCTGACTGGCCAGGCAGCCTGAAAGCCCTCCGGCTGGTGCATGGATACCGTGTATTTTCCTTTTTCCAGGCCGGTAAAGCTTACAAAGGCACTGGAATCTGTTTTCACGGTGCGGGTGCTGCCGTCGGGGAACTGAACATCCAGGGTGAACTCGCTGCCGGTTAAGGCATGGCCGTCGGTTCCCACAACGGTAATGCTAAGGTCAAGGTCGGTGGAACGGACCTGCAGCAGGGCAGGGGGCAGATCGGAAGAAGCGGCAGGAGCAGACGCTGTTTCAGGGACTGCGGGGCTGGGGGCAGCTTCCGGTTCCTGTGTGGGAGCGGGACTGGGTGCAGCAGCCGCGGAGGGGACCGATACAGGGTCCGGCAGGGTGCTGTTCCGATAGACGCGCACACCGGTTATGGTAAGCGTGATCAGAATGGCAATGGCGCCAAACATATATACCGGCAGGTTGCTCCGCCTGAGGGCGGCGAAAAAGGCCTGCCGTCTTTTTATCCTGCGTTTGTGTTTTTTCTTGCTCATAAACGTGGAAACTCCATAAAAAGGGTTCAAATCAAACCCGATACTTGAAAATTGAATTCAATATATCCAATGCGGCGGGAAATGTCAATCAGCGGGCTGGGAGGGCACTGCCGGCAGATAGACTCTGGCAACAAAATGGTCGTCTTCGGCTTGCGTTTCAAAGCGGCCGCCCAGCAGCTCGGCAATTCGGCTGCAGGTACGTATGCCAATGCGGTTGGAATCTTTGCGCTCGCCGTTTTTTTCTATGCGGTTCGCAACCTCAAGGCAGACCATTCCGTCTTTTATAACAGAGGTGAACAGCAAAGGTTCCGCCCGGTCGGCATATTTGCGCAGATTGGAGATGAGATTATCAAAAATGCGCTTCAGGTACATTACATCCACCTGAATCTGGCAGCCGGGGCAGTCAACGGTGCTTGTTACTTCAAACCCGTCGTCGGCCAGCTCAAAGGCTGTTTCTGCAAACAGCTGCTCGGCAAGCATGGCTGCGTCTACGGTCTCAAGCTCCAGGTGCACATCGTTTTCGCCGAATACCAGGAAGTAACGGAACAGCTCATCCGTCATGGTTTTCAGGTCCAGGGCACGCCGATACGCAGCATCGGCAAAAGCGGAGCGGTCCTCGGCGGAGTAGGTGTTATCCTTCAGCAGACCCAGATAACCGATGATGGAAGTCATGGGGGTACGCAGGTCGTGGCTTAGGGCAGTGATCAGCTCGCTGTTTGCCTGCCAGGCTTTGTGTTCGCTCTCCATGCGGGCAAGCACGCTGCGGCGCATATTATCGTATTCGGCGGCCATCCGTGAAAGCTCGTCGCTGCCGGAGCTGGTGATGGGGGCATCAAAATTGCCGCTGCTGATCACTTCGGCCTCGCGGGACAGCATCACGATCCGGCGGGTGAGGGAGCTGGTATACAGCAGAATGATCAGCGCAAACAGCAGCAGGGATATTATAACTGCGGTCAGGTTTGCCACGTTATAATAAATGGTTTCTGAACTATCGAATACGGTAATAAAACCGGTGCCGTCGCGGAAACGCACGGGACTCAGGCCGCCGTGGGTACTGGCATAGCTGCTCAGCTCAAAACGTTCTGCCTCCGAGGGCATAATGACCTGCCCGGCTGCAAAGGAACAGCGCAGCTGCTCGCCCTTGAAGAGGTAAACCGTAACATAGCGGTAGTCCGCTGACCAGGCAGCGATCTTATCGGTGTCGGTGGTGGAGATGTTGTTTTTCACAGCAAACTGCGTGAATTCACTGCAGATACGGTCGCGGCGGGAGGCCGTTTTGCTGTCGCTCATATAGATCTTGTCCACATAGGCATGGCCGGAAGCCCGAATGACAACAAACACAGCGGCGGCAGCCAATGCGGCCAGCAGGATCATCAGCAGCATGCGGGCATTCAGGGCGGAAATCTTCCCATGCCTGGGTGCAGTAGTCCGGTCAGTCAATGCGGTATCCCTTTCCCCATACGGTCTTTATGATCTTGGTACTGGAGGACTTGGACTCCAGCTTTTTGCGCAGGTTAAGAATATGGACCATGATGGTGTTGGAGGCGGTGGAAAGATATTTTTCCTTCCAAACGCCGGTATATATATCCTCGGCAGTGAGAGTTTCGCCCCGGTGCTGCAGCATGTATTCCAGAATGGAATATTCCGTATCGGTGAGCGAAACCGGCTCGCCAGCCATGGTAACCATTCGGGCGGTAAGGTCCACTTCCAGCTGATCGATCACAATGGCTTCCTGCGGCTTGCCTTTATACTGCGTATAGCGCCGCAGCAGGCTGCCGATCTTTACCAGCAGCTCATCGTTGGAAAAAGGCTTGGTAAGAAAATCGTCGCCGCCGCTCTGAAAGGCATTCAGCAGGCTGCTCTCGGCAGACTTTGCGGTGAGAAACAGGACCGGAGCGTTGGATACGCTGCGGATGCGGC
>JAKSSN010000006.1 GCA_024403095.1 Oscillospiraceae bacterium | reverse complement strand
AGCTCGTTTTTATAATTTTACCATGTAAGTGGGGAAAAGTGGAGTAAAGTGGAGTGTAAGGAGCGAATGAAATGACCGGCGAATACCGCCACACAGTTGATAATAAAGGACGAATTTTTATACCGGCCAGGTTGAGAGAAACACTGGGCGATATTTTTTATATTACCATCTCTGCGGATGGGTGCCTGACGATCTATAATAACGAAAACTGGAGCAAATTCTGCTCCAAAGTGGATGAACTCAGTTATTATAATCAGCGTAAGATGAGGGCTTTTTTTGCCTATGCGGCCAAATGCGAAATGGACCTGCAGGGCAGAGTGTTATTGCCGCAGAATTTAAGGGACTATGCAGGGATTCAAAAAGATGTTATAATTATTGGATGTGGTAATCATGCAGAAATTTGGGAAACAGGCGCATGGGAAAGAGTCTCGAGCGACCTTTTAAAGCCTGAAAACTTACTTTCTGCGCTTGAGGAGCTGAATTTATAACATGAATCAATACGGACATGTTTCGGTTTTGCTGGATGAATGCATAGAAGGTTTAAATATTGACCCGGATGGCATTTATGTAGATGGAACAACCGGAATGGGAGGCCATTCGGAAGCCATTGCATCCCGCCTGAACAATGGCAGGCTGATCTGCATCGACCGCGACAGTTATGCATTGGAACGTGCAGGGGAGCGCCTGAAGCCCTTTGCTGATAAGATCACCTTTGTGAAAGGCAATTTTTCCGATACTTTCGCGATTCTTGAGCGCCTGGGAATCGAGCAGGTGAATGGCATGCTGTTTGACCTTGGTGTTTCCTCGCCTCAGCTTGATATTGCTGAGAGAGGTTTTTCTTACATGAATGATGCCGCACTGGATATGCGCATGGATCAGACGGCTGCATTAAGCGCTTATGAGATCGTAAACTCCTGGCCGGAAGAGCGTCTTCAGCGTATCCTTTGGGATTATGGTGAAGAGAAATTCGCAAGAAAAATTGTAGCTGGAATCATTGCTGAGCGCAAATTACACCCCATCGCATCAACCGGCGAGCTTGTGGAGATTATCCGCAAGTCGGTGCCTGCTTCAGCATTAAGAGAAAAGCAGCACCCGGCCAAACGCACTTTTCAGGCGATTCGCATTGCAGTGAACGATGAATTAAATTCCGTGAGCGAGATGATGGAGACCGCTCCGGATAAGCTTTGCAAGGGCGGAAGGCTTTGTGTAATCAGTTTTCATTCGCTGGAAGACCGAATTGTGAAAAATTCAATTGCCCGCAGAGAAAACGGATGTACCTGCCCGCGGGAAGTTCCAATCTGCGTATGCGGTTTTAAACAAACACTGCGCTCGGTCAGCAGAAAGCCGATCCTTCCTTCCAAAGAAGAAGAGGAAGCTAATCCCAGAGCACGCAGTGCCAAGCTGCGTGTTGCAGAGCATATTTAAAACTGGAAGTAACTATTATGAAGCTTAAAGACATAATAAAAGATATTAGAATCTTAGAATCCAATGCGGATCCTGAAATGGATATTTTAGGAATTGCATATGATTCCAGAAAAATTCAGCCAGGTTATCTTTTTGTGGCAGTCAGCGGCTTTCAGACAGATGGACACAAGTTTATAGCAACCGCCGCTGAACACGGCGCCTGTGCTGTGCTATGTACCCAAAAAGGGGATTGGGGCATTCCTTATCTGATCACCGATAACAGCCGCCTTGCGCTTGCCGTTGCCGGACGTAATTTTTACCATGATCCGGCCTGTGAGATGAAACTGGTTGGCGTGACCGGGACCAATGGAAAAACAACTACTACCCACCTGATCAAACATATGCTGGAGCATTACGGGCATAAAGTTGGTCTGGTTGGCACGAATGGCAATATGATTGGCAGCCGTCACATTCATACGGAGTATACAACGCCGGAGAGCCTTGATCTTCAAAAGCTGTTTCGCGAAATGGCGGATGAAGGATGCACCGCGGCAGTGATGGAAGTTTCTTCCCACTCGCTGGCATTGGACCGTGTTGGAGGACTGCAGTTTGATACAGCAGTTTATTCCAACCTTACACAGGATCACCTTGATTTTCACGGCACTATGGAAGCCTATGCCGAAGCAAAGAAAAAACTGTTCGAGGTGAGCAAGGTTGGCTGCTTTAATATGGATGATCCATGGGCTGCGTTTATGAAGGACGGCGCCGCATGCAGTATGCTCACCTATTCTGCGGCGGATCCCTCGTGTGACCTTTGGGCAGATGCGCTTGATTTTAAGAGCAGTGGAGTAACTTTTACTGCGCATTATAGAGACGAAGCAGTACCGGCCAGGCTGGCCATTCCCGGTATGTTCTCGGTGCATAATGCACTGGCATGTATTTCCGCCGGTTTGTCGCTTGGGTTAAAACTGGATGAATGCTGCGCTGCACTTTCTACTGCAGAGGGTGTAAGAGGGCGAGTGGAAAGCGTTCCCACGGGGTCGGATTACTCCATAATCATCGATTATGCTCACACCCCGGATGCGCTTGAAAACGTGATCAAAACCTTAAAACCGGTAACGAGCGGCCGGCTGATTGCGGTATTTGGCTGCGGCGGAGACCGCGACCGTACGAAGCGGCCGAAAATGGGCCGTATCGGCACGGACCTGGCGGATATTTCGGTTATTACCAGCGATAACCCGCGTACGGAAGAGCCGGAAGCGATTATTGCAGATATCCTGCCGGGCGTTCGGGAAGAGCGAAAAGATACCGTTGTAGTGATCACCGACCGAATCTCTGCGATTCATTGGGCAATTGACCATGCACAAAGCGGCGACTGCGTTCTGCTTGCAGGAAAAGGCCATGAGGATTACCAGATCATTGGCCGCACAAAGATCCATCTGGATGAACGTGAAGTTGTTGCTGATTATTTGAAGGGTAAGGTAGAGAAATGTTAACAAAAATGCTGCTTTCTTTTGTAATTGCGCTTGTGTTTTCCACAGCGTTTGGCAAAATATATATTCCCTGGCTGCTGAAGCAGAAGTTCGGCCAGGAAATTAAAGAAATCGGCCCCAACTGGCATATGAACAAAAGCGGAACCCCTACCATGGGCGGCGTGATGTTTATTTTTGCACTGGTGCTCGTGTGCCTAACGGTTGGCTTTGCAAGCATGACAAAGGGAATATTTGTTCATATCTTTGTGCTTCTGTTTGCACTGGTATTTGGGTTTATCGGCTTTTTGGACGACTGGCAGAAAATTAAAAACCGCCATAATACCGGCCTTTCGGCAAAGGTGAAGTTTGCTCTTCAGCTTGCTGCTGCACTTGTGTTTATTGCTGCGCTTTATAAAACAGGGCATGTAAACAGCAATGCGCTGTATATTCCGTTTTTCAACACCACACTGTATTTGAATTCTGCCCTTTATTTTGTTCTTGCTGCCTTTATTATTGTTGGAACGGTGAACGCAGTGAATATTACGGATGGCATTGATGGTCTGGCTTCAGGCTCATCCCTGCCGGTATTCCTCTTTTACGCAGTGATCGCATTTATTGGCGGTACAAAATACCTTGAGCTAGGCATGATCGCTTCTGCAATGATCGGCGGACTGCTCGGTTTTCTGGTATATAATTTTAATCCGGCCAAGTGCTTTATGGGCGATACAGGATCCCTCTTCCTTGGCGGACTGATTGCGGCCATGGCATTTGCCTATGATATGCCGTTGATCCTTGTTACCATCGGCATTGTTTTCATCATTGAAACCCTTTCCGCTATTACTCAGGTCACCTATTTTAAGCTGACCCATGGAAAACGAATTTTCAAAATGGCACCATTTCATCATCATCTTGAAATGGGCGGTTGGACCGGAAAAAAGTGGAAGGAAAAAGAAATTTTTGCTCTGTTTACTTGCGTTTCCCTGGTTTTTGCTATAATATCTGTATTTGGTGTGTATCATAAATTGTTATAATGCATCAGGTACCGAAAATAAGAAACCACTCTTAAAAGTCGGGAACTATGTTCCCGGCTTTTTTTCATTGGAGGCATGGATGAAATATATTATTGCATGCGGCGGAACGGCAGGCCATATCAACCCGGGAATTGCGGTTGCGGAACAGCTTAAGATCCTGGATCCGGAAGCTCAGTTCCTTTTTGTTGGAGCACTGGGGAAAATGGAGATGGATCTGGTTCCCAGAGACGGGTATGACATTAAGGGAATTCGTGTGACTAACATCTCCCGTTCGCTTTCCCTTAAGGGAATCCGCCACAACATTGAAAGCATTAAGAATGTTTTAAACGGCCTGAAAGAGGCAAAAAACATTATTAAGGATTTTTGCCCGGATGCCGTGATCGGTACGGGAGGTTATGTCTGCTACCCTGTGCTGAAAACAGCGGCAAAAATGAATATTCCAACGGCTGTTCATGAAAGTAATGCCTATCCCGGGCTTACAACCAAAATGCTCTCGAAGGATGTTGACCTGATGATGGTTGGCTTTGAAGAGAGCTGCCAGCATTATCCCAATTCCAAGCACGTAGTGGTTACAGGCACTCCGGTGCGCAATAATTTTGGCGTTCAGACGCGCGAGGAAGCAAAAAAGGCGCTGGGCATCAGCAGCGAGAAGCCCCTGGTGCTTTCGGTTTGGGGATCGCTGGGTTCCGGGCATATGAACGCGATCCTGAGTAAAATGCTGCCGCTGACCGATGCAAACCGTGTTGCGCTGATTCATGCAACAGGAAAAGGATATTATGAAAATTTCTGCAAAGCCGCGGCTGAAAACGGATTTGCAGAGCAGCCAGACCTGCAGGTGATGCCATATATCTATGATATGGCAACTGTTATGACAGCTGCTGACCTGGTCATGTGTCGCGCAGGTGCATCAACACTTGCGGAGCTTACCTTCCTTGGGAAGCCGGCGTTGATCGTTCCTTCACCGAATGTTACCAATAACCACCAGGAAAAGAACGCACGTGTTTTGGAAACCGCTGGGGGAGCCAAAGTGCTGCTTGAGGGAGAATTTGACGAAAATTCTTTACTGAGCGAAATTTACCGCATGACGGAAGAACCCGAAACAGCAGAAATGATGAGCCAGGCAATGAAGAAACTTGCCGTGAGTGACTCAGCGGTAAAAATTGCGGAGCTTGTATATCAGCTTGCCTTAAAAAATAAGGAGTAATACATGGCACGAATTCCCCTTTTATCGAAAAGGAAAAAAGCGCGAGATCAGAAAGCAATTCAAGTTGGCAATGTGAACAGCCTGATTATGTTTTTTGTTCTGATCGTTGCGGTTATTTTCACCATGAGTATCATATTTCGTATTTCTGACATCACGGTTACGGGAAACGAACATTATACCGACCAGGAAATTATTAATGCAATCGATATAGAAGAAGGTGACAACCTGTTCTTCTATGACCGGTTTGCTACCATCAGCCGTGTGTTTGCCAAGCTGCCGTATGTTGAAGAAATTACGGTTGAACGCAACCTGCCCAACAAAGTAAAGATCACCGTGGTTGAATGCAAGGCACTTGCCTACCTGGTGGTTGGCGATGAATACTGGACCATGGACCACACCTGCAAGATCCTTGGCAAAGCAGTTGACAGCGAGCTGGAAGAATTGATCGCAGTAACCGGAATTGAACCGGGAACCTTGATGATCGGCGAAAGACTCACGATATCTGATGGTTCAACTGCGGTGGTTGATCATCTTTCCGAGGTTCTTTATCAGATTCAGGCAAGAGGATATTCCACAGCGGTGAATAAGTTGGATTTTTCCAAACCGAAAAACGTGAGCATGAAGGTTGGAAAAACATACACCGTACAGCTGGGGGACAGCACCAATATTGAAAAAAAGTTTGGCCTTTTTAAAACGGCAATGGGCAGCCTGCTGGCGGATGACACGGGCGTAATTAATGTTTCAGACGGAATGACGATCCATTTTATTCCATTCTGAGCGCCCACCTAAGGTTGCAAAATAATTACAAAAGGTATTGACCTTGCGCTTTAATTGTAATATTATTAGACGAACGAAATTTTAAATGTTATTTCGGCATTTCGATATAGGGAGGAAATTCAAATGGATTTCAAGGCTGAAACTGGCCCCGAAAATGTAGTTTCTATTAAGGTCATCGGCGTTGGCGGTGCAGGCAACAATGTTGTAAACCGCATGGTAAAGTCCGGTGCTCAGGGCGTTGAGTTTATTGCTGTTAATACGGATAAGCAGGCTCTTTCTGTTTCTAATGCTGATCAGAAAATTCAGATTGGCGAAAAGATGACTCATGGTCAGGGCGCTGGCTCTAATCCTGAGGTTGGTAAGCGCAGTGCAGAAGAAAGCAGAAACAATATTGCCAAGGCACTTGAAAACACTGATATGGTGTTTATCACTGCCGGCATGGGCGGCGGTACTGGTACCGGCGCAGCTCCTACTGTTGCTGATATTGCCAAAGAAGCAGGCATCCTTACCGTTGGCGTAGTTACCAAGCCCTTCAAGTTCGAGGGCAAACGCCGCATGGATCAGGCTAACGCTGGCATTAAGGAACTGCTTGGCAAGGTAGATTCTCTGCTTATCATTCCGAATGATCGCCTGAAGTATGCAACCGATCAGAAGATCACACTTGCAAATGCTTTTGAAATTGCTGATGAAGTACTTCGCCAGGCAGTTACCAGCATTTCTGACCTGATCAAGAATACCGGCTTTATTAACCTTGACTTTGCTGATGTTACCTGCATTATGAAGGATGCCGGCTTTGCCCACATGGGCGTTGGTCATGCAACCGGCAAGGGCAAGGCAGAAGATGCTGCAAGAATGGCAGTTGCAAGCCCCCTGATGGAAACCTCCATCAATGGCGCACATGGCGTTCTTATCAACATTACCGGCTCCGAAGATATGGGCCTGGATGATGTGGAAGCTGCAGCAAACCTGGTTCAGGAAGCTGCTCATCCCGATGCCAACATTATCTTTGGCGCAAGCTTTGACGACAGCCTGCAGGATGAGATCCGCGTAACCGTTATTGCAACCGGTTTTGAGGAAACTCCCGCTGCAGCAGTTTCTGCTCCTGCAGCCGCTCCTAAAGCAGCAGCTCCTGCTCCCGCTGCCGTGAAGGAAAATCCGCTGAACATTTTCAACAGCGTTCCTGCTCAGGTTGCATCCGTTCCCGTTGCTGAAGCCGCGCCTGCTGCTTCGGATGAGGCAAAGGAAGAAGACCCGTTCGACAGTATTTTTAAGATTTTTAATACCAAGTAAGAGAGAGCGAGAGAACAAGCAACCGGCATGCATTGCATGCCGGTTGCTTGTTCTCTTCTGTTAATTAAGCTGGTTTAGGCGGAGCCATTCAAGAATGGCTGCCTCGGTTTTTTCCGCAGTGCAGTTGGTTAGCAGCTTTGTACCTGGTGCCCATGACAGCTGAGATAAAAGATTGGAATGAAAAAGTGCAATCTTTTCGCCAAGGCCAAATAATCCCTGCATCAGATCGATATCGGCTTCAGGAGCAATTACTCCGAGACAGGGTAGATCCGAATTCAATATTGACTCCAGTTCAACGCGAAATTGAGGAATGATCAGATCGGATTTGCCGATTCCGCAGAGTAATGCAGCAGGGTAATAGCTTGCTTCCTGCAATAGCCGCACTCCATTTGTGCGAAGCTGTTCATTATCCCAGTGTATACCATTCGGGGTATCCTGAACGCAGTTCCACTGCTCGATGCCCTCAATACCTGCCAGAGCAGCAGGGGAATAGAAGCAGCATTTACTGCATGTGAGTGCAGATTCACAGCTTTCGAACACAATTCCGCCATATTCGGCAATTCGACTGCCTAGAAGGCGAAAAAGAACAGAAGAGGCATCAGTGCCGGTGAAAAACAGTTTTTTCATAATAACTCCTTAGGCAGAATAAGGTTCAGGGGACAAAATGGTGCTTGACTTTTGTATGGTGATTCCTTATAATATAAAAGCTTTCGGGGTGTAGCGCAGTTGGTAGCGCGCTTGGTTCGGGACCAAGAGGCCAGGAGTTCAAGTCTCCTCACTCCGACCATTCAGGCAGTCACTTTTAAGTGGCTGCTTTTTTTATGCCATAAAACTGAGCAAGATCAGTATGATCACGCCCGGCACACCAAAGAGACCTGAAACCAAAAGCTTTGGCCAGGTGATGGAAATGGGAATTCCCAGCAGGGAAACCACAAGCATAAGAACAAAACCAAGCAATGCGTGAAGGATGAATTTTAAAAATTTGCCGATGGAAGAGGCAACCAGTTTGATCAGCAAAAATAAAGCTAATACAACGATTATAATAACGGCAATGTTCTGGAAAGAAAGCAAAACCGAAAATCCTCCTTTCAGTAGATGTAATTTTCTTTACATCAGTTTTTCAAGAATGTCAAGCAATAAATGGTCGGCGGCGATGCTGCATTTTGCACAGATTGCAGTGGCTTGAACTTTTTATTGAATTGATGTATATTCTATATGTCATATTTTGACCTTTGAACAAAGGTACTACGCTAAATATAGTGTGAAAGGTTTTAACATGAGCAAAGCAACAGTAACATACGGCAACGACAGCATAACCCAACTGAAAGGAGCTGATCGTGTTCGCAAGCGCCCGGGTGTAATTTTTGGCAGTGACGGGCTGGATGGATGCGAGCATGCAGTTTTTGAGATCCTTTCCAATGCAATTGACGAAGCACGCGAAGGTCATGGCGACACGATCACGCTTACCTACTTTGAGGATCAGTCAATTGAATGTGAAGATTTTGGGCGAGGCTGTCCCATGGACTGGAACCCGGTGGAAAACCGCTTTAACTGGGAACTGGTTTTCTGCGAATTATATGCCGGAGGAAAATATAAAAATGATGCCGGGGGAGATTATGAATATTCTCTTGGTTTAAATGGCCTTGGCTCCTGTGCTACGCAGTATGCTTCTGAATATATGGATGTTACGGTTCGGCGCGATGGAAAAAAATACAGCCTGCATTTTAAACACGGCGAGCCGGTGGGCGAAAAAGGCGAGGAACTGCTGATCGAACCGGCTGACAGAAAAAAAACCGGCACCACGATCCGCTGGCGGCCAGACCGGGATGTTTTTACGGATATCGCTATTCCGGAAGAATACTTTGATGACGTTGTGCATAAACAGGCTGTGGTGAATGCCGGCGTAACTTTTATTCTGCGTATTGAAAAGAATGGATCCTTTGAGACGCGCACCTATCGTTACGAAAACGGAATTCAGGACTATGTTACAGAGCTTGCCGGGGAAGAAATGCTTACTGCCCCTTATTTTATTTCGGCAGAACGCTCCGGCCAGGATCGCGAGGATAAGCCAGTCTATAAAGTGAAACTATCAGCGGCTTTCTGCTTTTCCAAACGAATCAGCGCAGTGGAATATTATCATAATTCCTCCTGGCTGGAAAACGGAGGAGCTCCGGATAAGGCTGCAAAAACTGCCTTTGTATATTCCATTGATGCTTATCTGAAAAAAAGTGGCAAATACCAGAAAAACGAAAGCAGCATTAAATGGCAGGATATTCAGGACTGTATTGTTCTTGTTACCAACTGTTTTTCAACGCAGACATCCTATGAAAACCAGACGAAGAAGGCAATTAACAACCGGTTTATCCAGCTGGCAATGACGGATTTCTTTAAAGAGAACCTGGAGATCTATTTTATTGAGAACAAGCCGGAAGCAGACCGAATCGCTGAGCAGGTTCTTATCAATAAGCGCAGCCGAGAGACGGCTGAAAAAGCCCGTTTGGGAATGAAAAAAAAGCTTTCGGGCACGATCGATATTTCCAACCGCGTTCAGAAATTCGTTGACTGCCGCAGTAAGGACACGGATAAGCGAGAGATCTACATTGTAGAAGGCGACTCTGCATTGGGAGCATGCAAGCTTTCAAGAGACGCTGAATTTCAGGGCATCATGCCGGTTCGAGGGAAGATCCTGAATTGCCTGAAAGCGGATTATGTGCGCATTTTTAAAAGTGAGGTAATCACAGACCTGATCAAAGTGCTTGGCTGCGGTGTGGAAGTGAATGACAAGCACAATAAGGAGCTTTCCGGCTTTGAGCTGGAAAACCTTAGATGGAACAAGGTAATCATCTGCACGGATGCTGATGTTGATGGATTCCAGATCCGCACACTGATCTTAACCATGCTGTACCGGCTTGTTCCTACGCTGATCCGGGAAGGCTATGTGTATATTGCAGAGTCCCCGCTTTATGAAATAGAGAGCAAAGGGAAAACGTATTTTGCTTATTCCGAGCGTGAAAAGGCCGATATTATCGAGAGCCTGAACGGTGCCAAAGCAAGTATCAGCCGCAGCAAAGGTTTGGGTGAAAATGATCCGGATATGATGTGGATGACCACTATGAATCCCGAGACCCGAAGGCTGATCAAGGTTATGCCGGAGGATGCCGCTCGCATGAATGAAGTGTTTGAACTGCTGCTGGGCGACAATTTGGCCGGAAGAAAAGATCATATTGCAGAAGAAGGATATAAATATCTGGATCTGGCAGATATCTCATGAGTAAGCGAATTCACCGGACCATTTTAAGAAGGAAATAGTAACCCTTAAGGAAATATCGCAATGGCTAAAAAGAAAACAGAAGAGAAAAAAACATATAATAACCCTAATGTAATTGGGCTGAAGGCGGAAGTGCTGGAGCAGCCGATCACGGAAACACTGGAAACAAATTATATGCCTTATGCTATGAGCGTAATTGTTTCCCGTGCCATTCCTGAAATCGATGGTTTTAAGCCATCGCATCGCAAGCTCCTTTATATTATGTATAAAATGGGGCTGCTTACCGGGGCCAGACAGAAGAGTGCAAACATTGTTGGCCAGACCATGAAACTGAATCCGCATGGTGATGCTGCCATCTATGAGACTATGGTTCGCCTTTCTGCGGGGTACGAAGCTTTAAATACTCCCTTTGTTGACTCGAAGGGAAACTTTGGTAAAGTGTATTCCCGCGATATGGCATATGCTGCGTCGCGTTATACGGAGGCGAAACTCTCGGCAATTTGTGCAGAACTGTTTCGCGATATCGATAAAGACACCGTAGACCTTGTGGATAACTACGACGGCAGCATGAAAGAGCCGGCACTGCTTCCCACCGGGTTCCCGAATGTACTTGTTTCGGCCAATAACGGTATTGCAGTTGGCATGGCCAGCATGATCTGCGGCTTTAATCTGAATGAAGTATGTGAAACTGCCATCAGCTATCTGCGTGATCCGGAATGCGATCTGTTCAGCACCCTTCCCGCACCGGATTTTCCCACCGGGGCCGAAATTATTTTTGACCGCGCTGAAATGGAAAGCATATACAACAGCGGCAGAGGCAGCTTTAAGGTGCGGGCAAAATGGCGCTTTTTGCCGAAGGAAAATATTATTGAAATCTACGAGATCCCTTACACGACCACATCCGAGGCAATTATCGATAAGATTGCCGACCTGATCAAGCAGGGAAAAATTCGGGAAATCAATGATATGCGAGACGAAACTGACCTGGGCGGACTGAAGCTTGCCATTGACCTTAAGCGAGGCACAGACCCCGAAAAGGTGATGCAGAAGCTGTTTCGCATGACCCCGCTGCAGGATGCGTTTCCCTGTAATTTTAACATTCTGGTTGCGGGCAACCCCAAAGTGATGGGCGTCCGAGAGATCCTTGATGAATGGACGGCCTGGCGAATTGAAAGTGTACGCCGAAGAGTGTATTTTGACCTGTGCAGGAAAAAAGAAAAACTGCACCTGTTAAAAGGCCTTGAGCGGATCCTGCTTGATATTGATAAGGCAATCGACATCATCCGAAATACTGAGCTGGAATCGGAAGTTGTTCCCAACCTGATGATGGGCTTTGGAATCGACCAGATTCAGGCAGAGTATGTTGCGGAAATCAAGCTCAGAAACATTAACCGCGAATATATTCTGAAACGCACCGCGGAACGTTCGTCTTTGGAAGATGAGATCGACAAGCTGGAAGAGATCCTTGAGAGCAAGCGAAAGATCAAAGCCATTATTATTGACGAGCTGAAGCAGATCAATAAAAAATATATCATGCCCAGAAGATCTTCCATTGTATATGCATCGGATATTCAGGACAGCAAGGAAGAAGATGAGCTTCCTGAGGACTACCAGGTTACGGTGTTTCTTTCCAAAGAAGGATATCTTAAAAAGATCACGCCTGCCTCGCTGCGCATGAACAGCGAACAAAAATATAAAGAAGGCGACAGTCTGCTGCGCAGCATGGAAATGACGAATCGCGGCGAGCTGCTGCTGTTTACGAATAAGCAGCAGGTGTATAAACTGCGGCTTGCTGACGTAGCGGAGTGCAAGGCTTCGGTGCTTGGCAATTATATTCCTTCGTCCATGGAATTTGACGAAAATGAACGGATCCTCGCGGTGATCAATCCAGGGGATTACAGCAAAGATATTCTTCTTGTGTTTGAAAACGGAAAAGCAGCAAGAATCTCTTCTTCTGCTTATGCAACCAAGAATAACCGCCGGAAACTTGTGAGCGCATTCAGCGATAAGAGTCCGCTTGTTTTTGCACAGGAAATTCAGGCTGAGTTTGATGCTGTGTGCTATTCCAGCGACGGAAGAGCATTGATCTTTAATACTGCACAGCTTGAGCCTAAGCCGACAAGAACAACGCAGGGAGTGACCGTAATGGCTTTGAAGGCGAAAAAGCTTGTAACTGATGCGGGAACACTTGAAGGTTCGCTGATCAAGAATGCGGCACGCTACCGGGCAAAAAACACGCTGCCTGCTGCGGGAGCTATTCTGAAGGCTGAGGACACTGGTAATCAGCAGATGTCACTGCTGGAGTAATAAAGGAATAACCGGATATGAAAAGAATCCTTCTTGCTATACTGATCCTGCTGGCGGGATTAACAGCAGGCTGCGCCATTTATGACAAAGAATATTATACAGTGGAAGACTATGTGATTCCCGCTACGCAGCAATCCAGTGTGGAAAGCGTTAGCGTGAAGAATCTTGCTCAGCTTAACCGTGCGATGGTTCGGCTGGTGCACAGCGCAGCAACGGAAGGAAGAATTGTTTTTGACTCCGATTATGAGGGGAATATTTCAGCTGACCTGAATAATATCAGCATGCAGGTGAGGACACAGGACGCGATTTGCGCCTATTGCGTGAAAGAGATTCAGTTTGAGCTGACAAAAATCGTAAGCTACTACGAGGCGTCGATCAATATCAGCTACTATGACAGTGCAGCAAAGGCGGATGAGATCATTACCCAGCAGTATGCCATTGGAGTAGATGAACTGCTTCTGCATTCCATGGATAACAACGAGAACCGGCTTGTGTTATGCATTGCAAACTCCACGCTGACAAAGTCCGCCGTTGAATCGAAGGTGATGGAGGTATACCGCAGCCATCCACTTTGCGCCCTGATGGAACCTGAAGTGAGTGTATTTACCTACAGTGGGGCAGGGAAACAGAGGCTTTATGAGATTAATTTTGATTACGGCCTGGATTCCAACGAGATCCTTCGACGAAAAGCACAGCTTAAAAATCTTGACCTTGGTGAGAATATTGGGCTGAGGGAAGAGGATGATCTGGCGCAAAAGGTTTATTCTATCAGCCGCTATGTTATGGGAAACTGTTCGCTGAGCACATTGGAGCCGCAGAGCACGGTGTATGACGCACTGATTCAAGGCTCAGCAACTGACGAAGGGATCTCCCTTGCTTTTTACGAAATCTGTACACAGCTGAACATGGAATGTTATACCGTTTATGGCCAGAAGAATGGAACTGCCCATGTTTGGAACATTGTTCGGCTGGATGACGCCTATTATCACGTTGATCTGGCAGCCTGTATTTCAGAGGGCCTTGCAGAAGGTTTTTTGAAGAATGACATGGCAATGCTGAATGTGTGCCGGTGGAACACTGCCTCGTACCCGGCCTGCACAGGAGAGCCAAAGAAAATACCAGTGGAAGAGACAAGGGATTCTGAATATTTGAATCAACCTGTAATTGAGGAAGAACAGCATGAGCAGCAACAATAACTTTGAGATTGAACATAAATACCTGATTCGTTACCCGGAACCGCAGGTGCTGCAGTGTGCCGAACGGGTTTACGAAATTGAACAGGTGTATCTGAACGTGGTGAATACCGGAGTTAACCGAAGGATCAGAAAACGCAGTTCTTCGAACGGAAAAGAATTCTTTTATACGGAAAAGCAGCATATTACTGATATTCGCCGAATCGAAATAGAAAAACAGATCTCGGAAGAAGAGTTTAACGAGCTGTTTTTGCAGCGGGATATGAGCAGGAATGTTATATCCAAGACCCGGTATCTGATCCGCTATCGTGAACAGCTTTTTGAACTTGATGTATATCCGTTCTGGACGGACCGCGCGGTTTTGGAGCTGGAGGTTGAAGACGAAAGCCAGGTGGTTGAAATTCCGCCGGAGATTTCTGTCATCTGCGAGATCACTTGCGACAGGCGGTATACAAACGCCAGCCTGGCAAAAGAAATACCTTTTGATGAAATATAACAGGAGGATCATAGTGAAACAAAAATCATTTCTTTGCCTTGCTTTAAGCACTATGCTTTTGCTTTCTGGCTGCGGGCAGAAGAGCGAAGAGCCTGTGAAGCAGGTGCAGACTGTGCCTGCTGAAACAGAAACCGTGGTGACGGAAACAGAGATCCAAACGCCGGAGGAAGCCCAGCCAAACCTTGAAGGAGATTGGGAGAATAAAGAGGCCGTCAGCGGAATAAAAGTGCAGTATGAAGTTGTTAGTGAGGACTTTGATGCTCCTGAAGATAATACGCAGAAGATCCTGGTGTTCTCTTATGAGATCCCTCATGTTGACATTCCTGAATGCCCGGAAGCAGCCGAAGAGATCAATGACTGCTTAAGACTGCAGGGCGAACTGTTCTACACCGGAAGCAGCCTGTTCCCGGGCGTGAATCAGATGCTGGAATCGGCTTTGGATAACTACACCTATGTTACGCAGACACAGGCCGAAATAGGTGTTGAGTTTTCGGATGTGCTCTCTGCCGGCACCGAGCGCCTTGATGACGCGATCATTTCGTTTCAGTACCACGAGGTAACCTACGCAGGGGGAAGCAACATTCAAACCCGCAATTCAGGGCTTACCTTTGATGCTGCAACTGGAGCAAGACTGCAACTGGAAGATCTGAGTGATGAGCCGGAACTGTTCTGTGCTTTTCTGGCAAGCTGCAAAGCGGAAGATATTTCTGCGCTGCAGGAAATGAGAGATTATTTTATTGCAGCAAATGAAGATTGCCTCTGGTACTTAGACAGAGACGGCCTTACTCTTGTTGCCCAGGATGGCTTTACTCTGATGGACCGGATCCCCTATGAAACGCTTGAAGGGCACATGAAAGAAAAGTATATGCCGAAGGAGCTGACAGAGCCGGCAGGGCTGAGCGTGGGCCTGGTGGACGAAAACGGCGAGAATGCCGTGATCAGTGATCAGGTGACCATTGACGACAATGGACTGAACGTGCTGTTTAGTTTTCGCGGTACGGCAGCTGAAGTGGGCCTGTTTTCTGTTCAGTACGACAGTTTTTCGGATTCGTTCTTCAACGACCGCTGCTATTGGGCCTGCAGCCAGATGACAAACTGTGCAATTCAGGTCGAAACTGTGATTCCCGAAACACTGCCAAATCTGATGATTCAGTATACTGACTCTGAAGGAACTCACAATTATTTTCTGGCAGAGAGCGGCAAAGACGGCAGTCTGCTGCTGATCCCCAATGCAATTGAAATTCTTGGCTAAGAAACTTAATATTGCAACAAAAAACACGGGAAAAATGCTTGACGGGCACTATATGTTGTGATACTATATCAAAGCCGCATTGAAGAGGTTGTAAGGCTTTGCCACCTCAAGAGCGAGTCCTGAATATTATGGGAGGTATATTTATGAAGCATGCTATCATTGTTACTGGTGGCAAGCAGTATCGCGTAGCTGAGGGCGACCAGCTCTTTATCGAGAAGCTGGAGGCAGCTCAGGGTGATGAGGTCGTATTCGATCAGGTTCTTGCTGTGATCGACGACGAGAACGCCGTTTTCGGTGCTCCTGTTATCGCAAACGCAACTGTTACCGCTAATGTTCTGAAGAACGGAAAGGGTGCTAAGGTTCGTGTCTACAAGATGAAGCCTAAGAAAGGCTATCGCAAGACTCAGGGCCACAGACAGCCTTATACCAAGGTTCAGATCGTTACCATCAACGCATAATTTCGCAACTGATTTTGACAAAAATGGAGGTGTAACCTTAATGGCACATAAAAAAGGTATGGGTTCTACCAAGAACGGTCGCGACAGCGAGTCTAAGCGTCTTGGTGCAAAAAGAGCAGACGGCCAGTTTGTTCTTGCCGGCAATATTCTTGTCAGACAGCGCGGAACTAAGATTCATCCCGGTACCAATGTTGGCAAGGGTAAAGATGATACTCTGTTCGCCCTTGTTGATGGCACTGTGAAGTTCGAGCGTATGGGCAAGGACCGCAAAAAAGTCTCTGTTTACGAAGAGATCGCTCAGTAAATGTAACCTGTCAGGCCGGACTTATGTCCGGCCTGTTCTTATTTTGGAGAATGAACTATGTCCACATCATTTGTAGATAAAGCTAGAATCACAATAAAAGCTGGCAACGGCGGCGATGGTGCAGTTGCATTCCACCGCGAAAAATATATTGCCAACGGCGGCCCTGACGGAGGGGACGGCGGCAACGGCGGCAATGTTGTTTTTACTGTTGATGATAATATGTCCACGCTTATGGACTTTCGATATAAACGCAAGTATGTTGCACCTAATGGAATGCCCGGCCAGGGGAAACTCTGTTATGGAAAAAGCGGTGCAGACCTGCTTATTCGTGTACCCCGTGGAACTCTGATCCGCGATACAGAAACCGGGGCCATCATGCATGATATGTCGGATGGAAAAGACTGGCTTGCTGCTAAGGGCGGCAGAGGCGGCTGGGGCAATACGCATTTTGCTTCTCCTACACGCCAGGTTCCCAGATTCGCAAAACCCGGGCTGCCCGGCGAAACGCATGATATTACTCTGGAGTTAAAACTTTTGGCAGATGTTGGCCTTGTTGGTTTCCCCAACGTAGGCAAATCCACTTTCCTTTCAGTTGTTTCCAAAGCTCATCCGAAAATTGCCAATTACCATTTTACTACTCTGTTTCCTAACCTTGGAGTTGTTTATGCCAGCGAAGGTTCTTCCTTTGTAATGGCTGATATCCCTGGAATCATTGAAGGGGCAGCGGAAGGTGCCGGCCTTGGATTTGATTTTCTTCGCCATATTGACAGATGCCGTCTTCTCGTTCATATTATAGATGTTTCAGGCAGCGAAGGACGTGATCCGGTTGAGGATTATTTCGCGATTAAAGAGGAAATCTGCCATTATGACGCCGAACTGGCAGAGCGCCCGCAAATTGTTGTTGCCAACAAAACGGATCTGCTGGAAGAAGGTTCCGATAATCTTCAGCGCCTTCGTGACGCTGTTGAACAGGATGGATTCCGGTTTTATGAGATGAGCGCTGTTACGCACGAAGGAACAAGAGAAATCGTTCTTCAGTGCGCAGAGATGCTCTCAAAACTGCCCCCGGTTCGCCAGTATGAAGCAGATTATGTTCCTCCTGTGCCTAAAATTGATACTTCTGAGGAACTTACGATCGAGTTTGACGATGACATGTGGGTGGTTGAAGGTCCCTGGCTGCAGAAGCTTGTATCTACCGTTAACTTTGAAGACTACGAAAGCCGCATGTTCTTTGACCGTGTTATGCGCGAAGCCGGCGTTTATGAGCGCATGGAGCAGCAGGGAGTAAAAGACGGCGACACCATCTGTATTTATAACCTGATTTTTGAATATAAAGAGTAACTAAATCGTTTCGGCTGCTTCAGGTATGCTGAGCAGTATGGGGATGTAGAGTATGGGAAAGCATGTTGCGCCTGAAAAAGTGAATACTGGCTCGAAAAAAACAAGCAGGAAGATTCAGAAAACGGCAGCAAATGATTTTTCCTCTCGTGTTGAACCGGCTCAGCCCAATCGCCGCGCTGAAACCAGCAAGTTTCGCGGAAAGCAGCTTTCTGGAGGAATAAAGAATTACATCTCTCATGTAAGCTACTCCTCGGGCGAAAAGGACTATTCCGGCGATCTTACAGAAATGCTGATCCTTATGGCGGCATTTGTTATGTTTGACGCGCTGATGATCTTAAAATCACGCTTTGGCGTTCTTGCGGATTACTGCCAGCTGCTTCCTATGCTGCTTTGCCTTTTGCCTATGCTGAAAGAGGCATTATCGGCGATCGTTGAGGCTTATCTGACGGATGTAAGCATATATGTTGTTTTAACAGCAGTAGTGCTTGCGATTACCTACAGCTGCTGTGCTGCTGCAGCGTTTGTTCTTTTCTGGTCGCTGTTTCGTTTTGTTGATCATAACATTAAAACCAGGTTCTGCGTGGAAAATGCAGCGCAGGAGGAGACTTCGGCGAATGTTCTTGTACTGATCGATGGCGGTGAGGAGGAAGAAATCTCCCCGGAGGATGTTCAAGCTGGTGATGTGATCCGTTTTAAAGCCGGAGAGAGCATCTGTTTTGATGGTATTGCTGCTGACGGGGAAGCGGAGATCGTTCACCGTTATACGGATCCGCTGCAGGCAAAATGCACGATTCAAAAGGGAAGCCTGGTGCTTTCCGGTGCTTATATTGAAAACGGGTTGGTAGATGTAATTGTACAGAACCCGATAGGGGAAACCTTCACCGATTTTGTAAACAATAATGCGCTTAGAAAAAACGGGCTCGGGAAAAAGAAAGAAAAGATTTTCAAGAAACTGAACACTGTATTTTCTATTCTGCGCGCGGTCCTTTTTGGCGTTGTGCTTCTGATCTCCTTTATTAACCATGCCTGGAAGCAGAACTTTGGATTTTTTGCCATTTATCTGATCATTACCGGGCTGGATTACCTGTATCTTGCTGAGTGTGCCCGTTTAACGGAGTGCATGAAAACTGCCAGAGATTTTGGCGCCTACTTTGTAAACCGTTCGGTTCCGGAGCGTTTTGCGGCCGCTAACACGTTTGTTTTTGGCATGACGGGAACCCTGACCGATGGAAAGTATGCTGTGATGGAGATCGTTCCCTTTGGCTTAAGTAAAAATGCACTTTTAACCATTGCTGTGGCTGCGGAACGTAATTCTGACCATGTGATCGCGCAGTCTTTGCGGAATGCATGTACATCGGATATTTCTGCAATTCCGGCGGCCAGCGAGTTTACCGAGTTCCCGGGGCAGGGTGTTTCTGTGACCCTGGGCGGGAAACATGTTGTTGTTGGCATCACAAAACTTCAGAATTCTTTTGGAGTTCAATGCGCTGTTCCGGATAAACCCGGAATTGCAATTCATGTTTCTGTAGATAAGCAGTATGCGGGCTATATTCTTCTAACCGACCGGGTAAGAGATCACGCATTTGAAATGATCGATGATCTGCGCTTCCGTGGTGCAGAACGGGCAGTGATGCTTACGGGCAATGTTCCTTCTGCTGCAAAAAAAGTTGGTATTGCGCTGAATATCGACATGATCAAATCTGAACTCAGCACGGAGCAGAAGCTGACTGCTTTAGAATACCTTTCGGCTTCTAATCGTGAAGGAAAGACGACTGCATTTATTGGAACCAAAGAAGACGAACAGGTATTAATTGAAGATGCCCAGGTTGGAATTGCCGTTGGAGGCAATAGTTTCCAGCATATTTTTTCATCTGCAGATATCTGTTTTGCCGGCACTGATCTGATGAGCATTCCTGCGGTATACGGGGTATGCATGCTGCAAAGCAGAATGGTACGAATTTTTGAATATATTGCTGTTTCTGTTGCAGTTCTGGTACTGCTGGGTGCAGTTTTTGGAATTTTTAAGCTTGGATTTGTTCTTATAGCTTATCTCATCCTGCGTATTGGCCTATATTTGGCTGCCTGTGATGGTTTGAAAATTGTTTTAAGTTTCTTCCGTAAAAAATGATCAAGGATAAGGAGAATCGGTTATGTCTTCCTCCACAAAAGAACAGCTTGGCGCAGCTTTGAAACACCTGCTTGAAATTAAACCGATTGAAAAAATTTCAGTTAAAGATATTGCTGAGACCTGCGGAGTAAATCGTCATACGTTTTACTATCATTTTGATGATGTATATGATCTGCTTGAATGGTCCTTTGAAGAAGATGCAAACCGTGTTTTGCCCAAAGAGATCGTTTATTCAAACTGGCGCAATGACGTTCTGGCCTTTTTCCAGTATCTTTCAGATAACAAAAAGTTTACTTTAAATATTTTTAATTCACCGCGCAGAAGCTATATGCTCCGGTTTTTCCGCGCGCATCTTGAAAAATGTATTCGTGGCTTTGCCGTGATCGTTTCGCAGAACATGAACATTGATCGGGCAGATTTTGAATTTGTAATCAGTTTTTATGCCAATGGAATCGTTGGGCTGATCTCGCAGTGGATGGATGCGGGGATGGTATTTCCTGCTGATTTTACCCAAGAGCGCCTTATGGCAATTTTAGAAAGCAGCGTGGAGAATCTTCTTACCCGATTCGACAGAACATAAAAGGACCCTGAATACGAATGGCTGATAAAATACTAATAAAAGGTGCAAGGGAAAACAATCTACAGAATGTTGATGTGGAGATTCCAAGAAATAAGCTGGTTGTTATTACCGGCGTTTCCGGCAGCGGAAAATCCAGCCTTGCATTTGATACGATTTATGCCGAGGGACGCAGACGTTATATGGAGAGCTTAAGCTCTTACGCCAGAATGTTCCTTGGCCAAATGGAAAAACCGGATGTGGACTATATTGAAGGTCTGTCTCCGGCTATTTCCATTGACCAAAAAACTACTTCACGAAGCCCGCGGTCAACCGTTGGAACGGTTACCGAAATCTATGATTATCTGAGAGTGATGTGGGCAAGGATCGGAACTCCCCATTGCCCCAAATGCGGCGCGGAAGTAAAAAAACAGACTGTAGACCAGATCGTTGACGCCATCCTTGCCATGGAACAGGGGAGGCGTTTTTATCTGTTGGCGCCTGTAATTTCCGGAAAAAAAGGGGAACATTCTAAGGTAATTGAGGATGCCAGAAAATCCGGTTTTGTTCGAGTTCGTATCGATGACCACATTTATGAACTGAGCGAAGAGATTCAGCTGGAAAAGAACAAAAAGCATAATATCGATATTATTGTTGACCGAATTGCAATTCGCGAGGGGATCAATCGCCGCCTCACAGATTCGATTGAATCAGCGATGGCATTATCCGGTGGTGTTGCCATGCTTGCAGATGCAGCAACTCAGGAAGAATTTATTTTTTCCCAGAATTATGCCTGTGTCAATTGCGGTACCTCGATTCCGGAAGTTTCGCCGCGGTTGTTTTCGTTTAATAACCCCTATGGGGCATGTTCGCATTGCTCCGGCCTGGGTACTGAATTCTTTGTGGACCCGGATCTGATCTTGCCTGATAAAAGCTTAAGTATTGCTCAAGGCGGAATCTGTGCCTCAGGTTGGGATGCTTCGGGCGGTAATTCCATTGGCAGAATGTATTATGAGGCTCTGGGAAAAAAGTATGGCTTTAGTTTGAATACACCGCTGTCGCAGATCAGCAAAGATGGCATTCAGGCGGTGCTTTACGGCACAAAAGGCGAAAAGCTTGAACTTGTTTATGAAAAAGCAAATGGCCGCGGAGTATTGAACAAGGAATTTGAAGGCATTATCCCGAACCTTGAGCGTAGATACAAGGAAAGTGACTCTGCGAACTCTAAGGCTGCGATTGAAGAAAGCATGTCTGTGCATATCTGCCGCAGCTGTAAAGGTGCCCGGTTAAATGACATTGCAAGAAGTGTTACGATCAACAATGTTTCAATCGTAGATTTTTGCGAATTAACTGTATCTGACGCAATCCGCTGTTTAAAGGATATGATGCAGGCTCTAAGCGAGCGCGAGCTTGCGATTGCCGGCAGATTACTGAAAGAAGTAATCGCTCGCCTAACGTTTTTATCCGATGTTGGGCTTGGGTATCTTACGCTTTCGCGCACGGCAGCAACCTTGTCCGGTGGAGAAAGCCAGCGAATCCGGCTTGCTTCTCAGATCGGCTCCGGGCTGATGGGTGTTCTTTATATTCTGGATGAACCAAGCATAGGCCTTCATCAGAAGGATAACGCGAACCTGATTCAAACCATGAAACACCTGCGCGATATGGGCAACAGCGTGATCGTTGTGGAGCACGATGAAGATACCATGCGCGAAGCAGACTACATTGTAGATGTTGGGCCAGGTGCAGGAACCTATGGCGGAAAAATATTAAGTGCCGGAACACTGGAAGAGTTGTTGCATTGCAAGGAATCCTTTACAGCAAAATACCTTTCCGGGGAATTAAAAATTGAGGTTCCTGAACACAGAAGAAGCGGAAACGGCCACACACTTACTGTTCGCAATGCTCGTGAGAACAACTTAAAGGGGATCGATGTAGCATTTCCTCTGGGGGTATTTACATGCGTTACCGGCGTTTCCGGAAGTGGTAAATCCTCACTTGTGAATGAAATACTGGCCAAAATACTGCAGAGCCAGAAAATGCGTGCAAAAGTGAAACCCGGCGCACATGATTCTGTGGAAGGCCTTGAATATGTTGATAAGGTAATCTCGCTTGACCAGAGCCCGATTGGAAGGACACCGCGCTCGAACCCGGCAACCTATACCGGTATTTTTAACGATATCCGTGAGTTGTTTGCTGCAACAAAAGATGCTCAGATCCGCGGCTATACACAGGGCAGATTTTCCTTTAATACAAAGGGTGGGCGCTGTGAAGCCTGCAGCGGTGATGGTCTTGTGAAAATAGAGATGCATTTCCTGCCGGATGTTTTTGTGCCCTGCGAGGTTTGCGGCGGACGCCGTTATAACCGCGAAACTCTGGAGGTTCGCTTTAAAGGAAAGAATATTTCTGAAGTGTTGGACCTGACCGTAAGAGAAGCGCTGATCTTTTTTGATAACCAGCCTAAGATCCGGGATAAAATTCAGATCCTTTCTGATGTAGGACTTGATTATCTGCGTCTTGGTCAATCCAGCACAACGCTTTCCGGCGGAGAGGCGCAGCGAATCAAACTGGCAACCGAACTGATTAAAAAAAGCACCGGTTCTACCGTGTATATTCTGGATGAACCTTCCACCGGGCTCCATTTTGCTGATGTGCATCGTTTGCTGAATATTCTCGACCGCCTTACGGATCTGGGAAACACCGTGATCGTAATTGAGCACAACCTTGATATTGTGAAGCATGCAGACCATATCATTGATCTTGGCCCTGATGGCGGAAGCAAAGGCGGCGAGCTTGTGTTTGCAGGAACACCGGAAGACTGTGCAAAGTGTGAAGCCAGTTATACCGGGCAGTATTTAAAGAAATTATTATAAGAACAGGAATACAAGATGAACGTTGAAGAACTTGCTGAAATAAACGGAACGATTGAAAATGTCATTTATCAAAATGATGAGAATGGCTATACGGTTCTTCGCGTTCGTGATGAGAACGACAGTATTATTACGGTTGTCGGCTGTTTTCCGTTTGCTGCAGCCGGAGAATATTTTACTGCTTCTGGCCAGTGGACCACGCACTCTGTTCATGGGCAGCAATTCAAAGCTGAGTACTCGCAGCGCAGCCTTCCTGATACGACGGAAGCAATCTATTCCTTCCTTTGCTCGGGCAATATTAAAGGAATTGGTCCGGCAACGGCTTCGCTGATTGTGAACCGGTTTGGGGTAAGATCACTTGCAGTAATTGAAAATGAACCGGAAAAACTTGCTGAGATCCGCGGAATCAGCAAGGCAAAAGCTGCTGACATCACAAAGAGCTTTGGAAAGCAGATGCGAATCCGAAACTTAACGGAATATATCTGTTCTTATGGGCTTCGTCCTGTACTTGCTTTGCGGCTCTACCGTTTTTATGGTGACAATGCAATTGAAGTGCTAAAAGAAAACCCGTATATACTTGCTGCCGACCATATTGGCGGCTCCTTTGCCGAAGCAGATGCAATTGCGCTGGAGTCCGGCATGAATCCTGTTGGGAAAAACCGGATTAAAGCGGCGGTACTTTTTGAGCTTTCCTATAACACAAAAAATGGACACTGTTTTATTCCGCGCGAGAAGCTGGCAGTAATTACATCACAGCTGATCGGAGTAGACGAAGAGCTGATTCTTGAAGCAATTTCTGATCTTGCGGCGGAGATGCGTATTATTACCGAGCAAATTGCAGGATGCGATGCCTGTTATCTTGCTGAATTATATGAAGCTGAAAATGATACTGCCATCCGATTTGCTGAAATGAGTGCCAGAATCATGCCGGAAGCAAATCGCGCTGAGAAACTGGCTGCTGAAATCGACACAATTGCCGGTTTTGAGTGTACAAAAGCTCAGCGTGAGATTGTAGCAAAATGCCTGAAGCACCAGCTTTTGGTAATCACCGGAGGTCCCGGCACCGGAAAAACCACTTCGATCAATATGCTGCTGGCAATGTTTGAGCGGTTGAATATCAGACCTCTGCTTACAGCTCCGACCGGCCGTGCTGCAAAAAGAATTACAGAAGTAACCGGATATGACGCTTCAACGATCCACCGCCTGCTGGGAGCAAAATTTGATGAGGACACCGAGCATGTAGTTTATGAAAAATGCGAGAGCGACCCGCTTGACTGTGATGCTGTGATCCTGGATGAAACATCGATGGTGGATATTTTGCTGATATACGCATTGATTCGGGCGCTGCCGGAGCATGCACGCCTGATCCTGGTTGGCGATGCAGATCAGCTGCCATCGGTTGGCCCGGGCAAGGTGTTTTCTGCAGTGATTCGCAGCGAAGTTGTGCCTACGGTAAAATTAACTGAAATCTACCGCCAGAACTCCGATAGTCAAATCATTAAGAATGC
>JAKSSN010000059.1 GCA_024403095.1 Oscillospiraceae bacterium | reverse complement strand
GCTGCTATGCCCCCGTAAAGGTGCATGCAAAGGACCTGGTGTTCCTGCTGGCATGTGTGGTGCTGCTGCCTGTGCTTGCGGCTGTGATTGCCTGAGCGTGGAAAACCATACCGGGACTAAAAATATAAACACCCGAAAACAACTGTTTTCGGGTGTTTTTTTCTTTAAAGGTTTTTGCCGCTGCTCTCCTGAAATTCGGAAGGGCTGAGCCCGGTGAATTTTTTAAACGTGTTGCTGAAATGCGCCAGGTCGCGGTAGCCAACCAGCTCGCAGATCTCATACACCTTTTTGTGGCTGCTCTGCAGCAGCTGCATGGCGCAGAGGATGCGCCAGCGGGTGAGATAGTTGTTGGGAGAATAATTGGTCTCCTGTTTAAAGATGTGGCTGAGATGCCCTTCGCTTACCCCAATCGTTTCGGCAATCAGCGAAACACTGATGGCCGGGTCAGCATAGTTCGCTTCCATTACCTGCATGGCTTCCTGCACATAACGGCTTGGTGCCTCTTCCTTCAGGTCGGGGAACAGAAAAGCACGGTATTCCTCGGTAGAGTCATTTTCAGGCGGCAGTGCCCGCAGTACGGCGGCCTCCAGTTCGCCATCGTGAAAGGGCTTGAGCAAAAAATCATTCACACCCAGGCGGATAGCCCGCTGAGCGTATTCAAAACTGTCAAAGGCCGTTAGAATGATCACGGCGGCTTCGCAGCCCCGCTGACGCAGCTGGCGGAGCATTTCCAGCCCGTCCATGCCGGGCATCTTCAGGTCGGTTACGATCAGGTCTGGGGAGCAGGCTTCGGCTTTGGCAAGCCCTTCGGCGCCATTGGCGGCCTCCGCTGCCACCTGGCAGCCAATGGAGGCCCAGTCGGTGCCCAGCACGATGCCCTGACGGATCACGGCCTCGTCCTCAACGATCAGCACTTTATGCATGAGAAGTTCCCCTTTCTGCGGGAAGCACGGCGGTCACGCTGGCGCCGCCTTCCGGCGTGTTTTCCAGAAACAGCCCGCATTCCGGGCTGTAATATTTTTGCAGAATGGTGTTCAGGTTATATAGACCCAGGTGGTGGCTGTCCTCCCGGCTGGGGGCGCCGTGGTAGCGCCCGGTCATCTCCGGGGAAAAGCCGGGACCGTTATCGCTGACGCAGATGTGCAGCATGCCCTGTTCCTCAAATGCGGCAAGGGTGATGCGGCCTTCGGCCACGGTGTCGATCCCATGCAGGATCGCGTTTTCCACAATCGGCTGCAGCAGCATTTTGGGCACGGAGCAGTCCATCAGAGCTTCAGGCACGGTAAGCACAAATTCAAATCGGTCGGAAAGGCGAATCTGCTGGATCTCCACATAGCGCTGCAGTACCTGCAGCTCCTGCCGCAGGGGCACCGTTTCCTCCGGACCAATGCAAAAGCGGAGCAGATCTGCTAGGTTGGTGCTCATCACAGCCACCTGGGGTACTTTGTTGGTCTTGCTGATCCACTTCATCGTGTCCAGCGTGTTGCACAGAAAATGCGGGTTCAGCTGTGCCTGCAGCATGCGCAGCTGTGCCTGGTTCAGTTCCCGTTCGCCCTCCACCAGCTCCTGCTGGTTGCGGCTGAGGGCCTCGGCCATGCGGTTAAAGCGCTTGCCGAGCTGGGCAAATTCATCGCGGCCGCTCTCGTCCACACGGGCATCCAGCCGGTTGTGCTCCACCTGCTCAAAGGCCGTCTGCAGGTTTTCCAGCGGCTTTGCCATTTGGCGGCTGAAACGCAGGCTGACCCAAACAGCAAGCAGAATGCTGCCCAGGGCGCACAGCACCGTGATCACCACCAGTTGGCGGGTGGTGTCGGGCGAGACCATATGCGGCTGGCGAAGCACAAAAAACAGGCCGCTCGGCTCGTCCTTACAAACAGTGTAAAAGTACACGCCGGTCTCATCCCTCAGTGTGCCGCTGTTCATCAGCTGCTCGCGCAGGGAATGGGCTGTGTTGAACAGGTTCTGGCTGGTGGAGAAAACGGGGTGCCAGTAAGGGCTTAGGATCAGCAGCTCATCCTGCACGCCCAGCCTGCCCCGGAACAGATCCTGCAGGCCGGAGGGATAGATCCGAAACAGGGAATAACCCAGCAAGCGACCCTCAGGGCTGTGGATACTGGCGGAATACAGCAGCGCCGGTTCGTCAGCGGCACCGCTGGAGTCCGGGCAGCGCAGGACCAGCTGCCCTTCAGCCTGGGCAGCAGCATAAAGAATGCCCCAGTCTACCGGCAGTGAATCGCGGTAGGGCTGGTTGCCGGTGGAATAGACAAGCTTGCCGGCGGCATCGTAGAGATCGGCAACAGCGTAGGAGCGAATCTCCTGGGTGGCGGAAAACAGTTCGGTGTAAACAAGGGTGTAATACGAGGCTTCGGAAGACAGTGCCCGCCGCAGCACCTCGCTGCTGCCAATGCGTTCGGCGGCATGATTCAGCCGGTCGTCCGACTGGGTGATCTGCGAAAAGGCGGCGCGCACATAATCGGCGGAGGCCAGTGCCTGCTGCTGTTCGCGGGAGCTGGTACGAATGCGAAAGCTTTGCAGGATCAGGAATGAGCAGAGCGCAAGGGGAATAAGGGCGGTAAAGAGCAGGCCGTAGATCAGCCTGCTGCGGAATTTGGTGGATCGCAGCATGCCTCAGCCCTCCTGTCCAAACCAGAATGCCCACTGGCTCAGCAGCTTTTCCCGGTTTGTGCTGGCCCATTCAATGCTGTAGTGCGCGGCAGCCCCGGCATATACTTCCGGCAGGGCAGGGTCAGCAGAAACATCGCTGCGTACACTGCGCCGGAAAAGCTCCCGGGCAAGCAGCTGCTGCACGTCTTTGCCCAGCACAAAATCCACAAAGCGGCGGGCATTTTCGCTGTGTTTTGCGTTGCGGATCACTGCAACGCCGTCAGGAATGCAGCTGGTTCCCTCGCGCGGATACACCATAACCAGGTCGCTTCCCGGGCCAAGCTGCTTCAGAGCGGTCTCCTCCAGGGTCACGCCGGCTTTTTTCCGGCCCTCTTCCACGGCGGTAAGAATGTCGCCGGAGCTGGAGCAGATCTCGCCCCCCAGCTGACGGGCAAAGGTCTGCATGGTCTCCTCCATGTTACCGCATACATAGCCCGCTGTAACGGCAGCGGTAAAACAGCTGCCGGAGAGCGCAGGGTCGGCGAATGCGATCTCGCCCTGCAGGCTGCCGCTGAGCAGGTCGTTCCAGCCGGTAAGCTGGCCGGCGGATAAAAGCTTGCTGTTATAAATAAGTACGATCGGCAGGGAAGAGAAGGGAAGCCAGACGCGGTCCTCCTCGCGGTACTGGGGCAGCAGGGAATCCAGCTCCGGCGACGCATAGGGCTGAAAATACTTGCTGCAGGCCTGCAGGCTTTCTCCACCGCCGCCGAACATCACATCGGCCTGGGGGTCGTTTTCCTCGGCGGCAATGCGGTCCAGCAGCTCGTTGGTGCCGCCGCTTATGATCTGCACCCAGATGCCGGTGCGCTCTTCAAATTCGCGCACAATGGGCTGCACGATCTCCTGCTTGTGGGAGGTGTAGATGACCAGGCGGTTGTCGCCGGGGGAATATTCGGTTTGGGTCGGCTGTGCTCCGCAGGCACAAAGGCTGCCCAGCGTGCACAAGACAAGCAGCACCGCAAGGTATCTGCGCATCATCGGTTCCTCCTGTTCGGGTGTTGAGAATCGGATTCCCGTTAAATTCACTAAAAACAATAGGGAGTATATCACAAAAAGCGGAATCGAACAGGCATTTTGACGAAGAAAAACAGAAATTTACAAAAAATAGCAGATTTGCCGCATTTTCTTTTGCCTCCCTGCACAATAAAATAGAATCAAGCCGAGCAATATACGCTCGCAACAAAAATCAATAAAAGGAGAAACAAGTATGAAAAAGATCATCGCACTGGTCCTGGCACTTACCATGGTGTTTGCTCTGTGCGCATGCGGCTCCTCTGCTCCTGCAGCAGCCCCCGCAGCTCCTGCAGCACCTGCTGAAGAGACCGGCACCACCGCCGACACCACCAACGTGGAAAACGTTGCAACCATCGCTGAGGAGAACCTCACCGCAACTCAGAAGATCATCAAGGAAGCTCAGACCATGACTCTGGACGAGCTGGCCGCAAAGGCAATTGAAGAATCCAACGGCGCTATGTTCTACGGCGTTGGCAACTCCAGCCGCGGCAAGAGCGCTCTGCCCAAGTTCATTGAGTATCTGCAGACCATCAACCCCGATTACACCATGGAGTTCGAGTGGCAGCAGCCCAAGAACAACAAGATCTTCGATCAGCTGACTGCTGACTCCCTGAAGGACACCGGCACCTTTGCCATGACCCTGATCCAGGACGGCAACCAGATCGAATCCAAGATGGTTCAGACCGGCATCCTCGATACCTTTATCCCCAAAGAGTGGGCAGAAGCCAACGGCACCACCGCTGATGCTTACACCGGCTACCTGGCACTGCAGACCCTGAACAAGGTGTTCATGTACAACTGCACCGGCGAGAAGACCTACGACAACGTTTGGGACTTTGTTGCTGAAGACGAGCACGGCCTTTACATGGACATCGACTCCGAGATCGTTGGCAAGAACTTCCTGTACATGCTCACCGAAGACAGCAATGCAGCAGTTCTGAAGGAAGCCTTCGAAGCACTTCCCGCTGAAGAGCAGGCATACTTCCAGCCCACCATCGATGAGATGGCAGCAGATGCTGAGGACCTTGGCCTTGGCGAAAACGGCAAGTACGCACTTGCATGGATCAAGCTGTGGGTTGGTTCCTACAACGCACAGACCGATGACGGCCCCATCTGCAACACTCTGGTTGACAAATCCGCTACCGACCAGTTCGGCCTGCTGGTTTACTCCAAGCTCCGCTCTGTTGAAGAGTCCGACTCCGTTTCTGTAAACAACATTAAGGTTGCCGCTTACGAAGATGGTTACACCGGCTTTGGCGGCTACGGCTACTGCCACTACCTGTTCGTTACCGATAACAGCCCCCTGCCCTGGACTGCATGCGCATTCATCGCCTACATGACCGAGACCGTTGACGGCTTCTCCGCATGGGGCAAGGATATGGGCGGCTACAGCGCCAACCCCGACCTGTACGCAGCAAACGAGGCTCAGTTCAACCACGCTAACGGCGGTATGGCTGAGGACGGCACCGTTGCCTTCCCTGCAAAGAACGACCGTGGCTTTGAGTGGTGGACCAATGATGGCAAGCTGGTTCTGGAGAATCCCCAGTACTGCGCTTCCGTTTCCTTCACCGTTGGCAGCTGGATCGAAATGCTGAGCAAGTACAGCGCAGGCTGATTCCGGCATTCATCCACGACCTGAACCTGAAGCATAACTGACTTGTGCCTCCGGACCTGTTTTCCCAGCGTCCGGAGGCATTTTTCATACAACCGCAAAGGAGTGATACCATGTCGCAGCTTCCCTCTGCCGGCCCGGCAAGCAAAGCCACCATCCGGCTGAACCGTATCAAGACCTTCTTTTCCAAACCCTATAACGTGATCCTGCTGCTGATGGGCATCGTGCTCACGTTCAGCACTGTGGCACCCATTGTTGCCATTGTTCAGGATACCTTTAAGATTCATGCCGGCACCATCGATGCCTTTCTTACCGGAAAGAGCGCCGGCTACACCGTGGTGAACTATGTGGACCTGTTCACCAGCCGCCTGGCAAAAACCAACCTCTGGAAACCTCTGCTGAACACCGTGTACCTGGCGGTGGGCACCTGTGCCGTTAGCATTCTATATGGCGGCATCTTTGCCTTCCTGGTCACTCGCACCGACCTTGCCTGGCGCAAGTACCTCAGTTCCATTTTCATTTTCCCGTATATCATGCCCCAGTGGACGCTGGCAGTTGTGTGGCAGAACCTGTTTAACTCCAACGCTGTCACCGGCACCTCCAACGGCCTGCTGGCTTCGCTGTTCCAAATCACAATGCCTATGTGGTGGTGCAAAGGTCTGTTCCCCAGCATCATGGTGCTGGGCCTGCACTATGCACCCTTTGCATATATTCTGATCGGCGGTATCTTCCGCAACATGGATGCCAACCTGGAAGAGGCGGCCACCATTCTGGATACCCCGCGCTGGAAGACCATGATCCGCATCACCCTGCCCATGGTCAAGCCTGCGATCCTTTCTACCATCCTGCTGGTGTTCGGCAGTGCCATGGGTTCCTACCCTGTGCCGCATTACCTGGGCCTGTCTACCCTGAGTACCAAATATATCAGCATGAACAGCAAGTACACCGGCGAAGCAAGTATCCTTGCCATTATTATGATGCTGTTCGGTGTGGGCATTATGCTGCTCAACCAGCTTTCCCTCACCAGCCGCAAGAACTACACCACCGTTACCGGCAAGTCCGGCCAGACCTCCCGCTTCCGCCTGGGCAAAACCGGCCGCTTTATCATTGCCATCATCCTGGTGATCCTCACCTTCTTCACTAGCATCTTCCCCATCCTGTCCTTTGCCTTTGAGACCTTCCTGCCCAACCCCGGTGACTATTCCTTCCTTTACACCGGAGATACAAAGAACCTTACCACCAAGAGGTGGGCGACCAATGAAAACATCAGCGAAAACGGCATGTACGGGCAAAAGGGTATTCTGCACAATGCCACCATCTGGCGAGCCTTCAAGGGCACGCTGTGGGTAAGCGTGTGCTGCGCTCTGATCGCCGGCACCATCGGCACGCTCATCGGCTACTCTGTGGCCAAACAGCGCCGAAGCAAGTGGGCCAACTATGTGAACAGTGTGGCCTTCCTGCCTTACCTGATGCCTTCCATTGCTGTGGGTGTTGCCTTCTTTGTGCTGTTCAGCGGCGAAAAGCTGAACCTCTTCAACACCTACACCATTCTGATCATCGTGGGTACCATCAAGTACATCCCCTTTGCCAGCCGCAGCTCCCTGAACTCCATGCTGCAGCTGAGCGGCGAGATCGAAGAGGCAGCCATTATTCAGGACATCCCCTGGATCAAGCGTATGACCCGCATCATCATTCCCATTCAGAAGTCTTCCATCATCAGCGGCTATCTGCTGCCGTTTATGACCTGCCTGCGTGAGCTGAGCCTGTTCATGCTGCTGTGCGTACAGGGCTTTGTGCTCTCCACCACGCTGGACTATTTTGACGAAATGGGCCTGTATGCGTTCTCCAGCGGTATCAACCTGATCCTGATCATTACCATCCTGGTGTGCAACACACTTGTAAACAAGGTCACAGGCGCAAGTCTGGACGAAGGAATCGGAGGTTAATCATGCCTGAAATCAAACTTGAACATATCACCAAACGCTGGGGCAGATTCTATGGAGTAGATGACCTGAACCTTACCATCAGCGATAATGCATTCGTTACTCTGCTTGGCCCTTCCGGCTGCGGCAAAACCACCACGCTGCGTATGATCGCCGGTTTGGAGACTCCCACCAGCGGCCGCATCACCATTGGCGACAAAGTGGTGTTCGACAGCGAGCAGGGCATTAACATCCCTGCCAACAAGCGCAAGGTTGGCTTCCTGTTCCAGAACTATGCGCTGTGGCCCAACATGACCGTTTACCAGAACATCTCCTTTGGCCTTTCCAACATCAAGGAGAGCATGCCCAAAGTGGATTTTGAGGCAAAGAACAACCTGCGCCTGGCCGAGATCCTTGCTGAGCCTGCCGAAGCCGCCGCGGTGATTGAGGAATGCCGCGACAAAAACGGCAAGATCGACGAGAAAAAGGCCATCATCAAGCTCATCGATGCCTTTACCATCAGCCAGTACACGGCCAAAAAGCTCTATGCCCTTAAGCCGGAAGCCGGCAAGGACATGAGCGCCGAGGTGAAGAGCCTGCAGGAAAAGGCACAGGCAGCCATTGAAGCCGGCCACCTGAACGAGAACTTTGAGTTTTCCGAAAACGGCAAGGTAGTGGAAACCGTCCGCAAGCTGAGCAAGGAGGAGATCGACCTTGCTGTGCGCCGCGTGAGCCGCATTGTTAAGATCAGCATGTTCATGGACCGTTACCCCAGCGAGCTTTCCGGCGGCCAGCAGCAGCGCGTGGCAATTGCCCGTACCCTGGCGCCCGAACCCACCGTGCTGTTTATGGACGAACCCCTTTCCAACCTGGATGCCAAGCTGCGCCTGGAAATGCGCTATGAGCTGCAGCGCCTGCACGTGGAAACCGGAAGCACCTTTGTTTACGTTACCCACGACCAGATGGAAGCTATGACTTTGGCAACTGAGATCTGCCTGATCAACAACGGTGTGCTGCAGCAGTATGAGCCGCCCCTCACCGTTTACAGCCGCCCCAACAACCTGTTTGTGGCTGACTTTGTGGGCAACCCCAGCGTGAACTTTGTTGAGGCCAAGGGCACCCAGAACGAAGACGGCACCGTTTCTCTCAGCCTGCTGAACGGCCACAAGGCAGTGTTCACTCCCTCGCTGCCTGTTAGCCTGCCGGTGTGGTTCCAGAAACGCGACGAGGCAAAACAGGCCGAGGCAGAAGCCCTGAAGGCAGCCAGCCAGGTAAAGGGCTATGTGGAAAAGCAGAACAAGGACGAGACCTTCCGCTACCACATCAGCAAAGTGGAAGAGGACGACGATGCCCTGATGGAGATCCCCGAACTGACGAACGAGGACCTGGTGCTGGGCGTACGGCCTGAATTCATCAGCCTGAGCGAAAACGGCAAGCTGGAAGGCGAGATCTACGGCGCTATGCCCACTGGTATGGAGAGCACCGTGAAGATCCGCGTAGGTGAATTCCTGCTTACCGGCGTGGTGTTCGGCAGCACGCTGTTCAGCATTGGCGAAAAGATCCGCATGGATCTGAGCGGCGACGGCATCATGCTCTTCGACCGCAAGGGCGGCAAGATCATCAGCCTGGGCAGCCTGAGCTTTACGGAATAACAGAAGAAAAGCTTACTGCACTGTTATAAAGCCGTAAAACCTGAAGAACGAGCGCTGGCAACTGCCAAGATGACTAAAAAAGAGAAACAGAGCAATGTGAAACGCAATTTTCACGCTGCTCTGTTTTTTTGCCATTGAATGCGGCGGCGTCCTGCCGTTATAATGCAGATATAACCTGAATGCATGCAAAGTCAAATGCAGCAGAAAAGAACAAAGACCAAATCATCGGCAAGGAGGGTTCCTGAATGGGTGAAGTGAAAAAGTGCATAAGATCCCTTGCCGTGTGTTACCTGCTGCTTTTAGTG
>JAKSSN010000058.1 GCA_024403095.1 Oscillospiraceae bacterium | reverse complement strand
GCAGGTAAGGGAGCTGCCGGTGAATGCGGTATCCGTCAGCGGCGCAAGCGCAACGGTTTCCAGATTGTCCTTGGTCTGGTCGTCGGGAACGGGGCAGTTGCAGCAGGCAGTTTCGATTCCGTACAAAAGCTGATAGCTTTCTGCGCTGTGCAGCCTGATTCGCTGCACCAGAAAAGATGGCCGGTCGAGCGGCATAAAACGGCTGTATTCCACCTGCACGCTGCCCACAGAATAGCTGGCAGTAAACACGCCGTGCTTCAGATCCAGCCCTTTGCTGACCGGCGACGAGATCGCGGCCTCGCACCCGCCCAGATAGAGCTTGCCGAAGACCGGCGTTGGCAGATTTACAAAATCGGTGATGCCGGGCTTAATTTCCCCAAAGATGCCCGCCATAAACAGCCCTCTCTGTACCGGGCGCAGTTCATTTTCAAACGGAACATATCCCCTGGTTCCAAAGCGGCCGTTGCCGCAGAAAAACACGCTTTCGCAGAAATCATCGGCAGCAGGACCGGTCTGGCGAATCTCCCACGGAGCAAAAAATACATCATTTCTCATTTGAGTTCCTCCGATGCATGAGCGATTGCGTGGCAGAGGAAGCCTGCACAGGTGGCAAAAGCTGCCCCGGTCGTGCATTCTCCCGTCACGGCATCCACGCTTTCGCAGGCAATGCCGTTGTCCATTTTCAGCGTTTCCAGTTCGCGGAATGCCTGCCCCGCATGTCCGCAGAGCAGACTGTTGCACAGGCTTAAGACCCATGGCTGAGGCGCGTGAGGGCAGCCAATCTCTGCGATGGGAAAGCCGGAAAAACTGTAAGGATAGGCAGGGGACCGGATCATCTCTACGGTGTGCTGCCAGATCTCATCCTCAAAGGTGCAAAAACCATAATAGGGCAGCAGCTGAAGGCTTCCGGGCGGCTCATCGTATACGTCGTGGTGCCCTTCCAGGTCAACGGACCAGCCAAAATACCGGCAGCCCTGGGCATCGGTGAAAACACAGTTTTCGTAAATGGCCGTTCGAACCTTTTCCGCCTCGGCGGCAAGGTGGGAATACCGTTCGGGATACAGCTCTGCCAGCGCTTTCATTGCCTTCCATACCAGCATATTGTCATAGGTGAGGTATTTATATACGATCTCGTCATCTGTGGGCTGAAGAAAAGTCTCATACAGGTCCGCGAGCGGGTGCTTCATCTCGGCAAGGACCGCCAGAATATGTTCCATGCTGTCGGTCACATAGCGCTCGTTCTTCAGTTTTCTGTCGGCAGTGCGGTCGGTATAGGATTTCAGTGCAAGAACGGGAGCAAGGAGCTCATCCAGTTCAAATCCCGGTTCCAGCACCGTGCCGTCTATATACCGCGAATGCACCCCAATATTGCGGCTCTGGCGGGTGAAGACATAAGTAAGAACGTTTCGGGCGAGACGTGGGTCTGCGCCAAGGATCGCGAGGAAGGACCACAGAAGCGAGTCTCTGTCCCAGTAGGCGGCGCTTACGTAGTAGCGCTTGGAGCGGGAAGTCATGCAAACAAGCTCTTCGGTGTCCAGCGTGAGGCCGGTGGAATAAAACAGGCAGAAAAACAGATTTGTGTTGTAAATACGTGTGATCGCATCCTGCGCAAACACCTTTTCGCGCTGGCTTAGAAAAGCGGCCGTTTTTGCAAATTCATGCTCCCAGCCGCGGCGCAGCATTTCCTTTGCGCTGGTTGCAGCGGCAACTTCCTCAAATCCAAAGCCAAAGTATATGGTCAGCTCGGCGTGCCCGTCTTTTTTTGCAGCGGTGTGGTGCGCCAGGGAGTATTCAATTCCGTCTTCGTAGGAAAAGAAGAGGCTTTCAAGCGGCTTGCCGCAGATGGGGGCAAACGCAAACGCGGGAAAGCCCATGCGGTAATCAAATACAAGGCTGCTGTTCCATGCGCTTTCATAGCAGTGCATGGTGCCCTCGAGCGGCTTGTCTTCGTTCACGCAGTGGGTCGCGTGGCTCCATTTTCCCCGAACGCCCATTTCCACCGTGCTGTTTTCCTGAAGGCCGTCTACACAAAGGCGCACGCCAAAGCCACGTTCGCCCACCGGGGCAAGGAAGGTCACCTGAATCTTAAGCCCGCGGTCTACCTTTTCCGCAACAGGGATCCAGTAATGCACGCGGGACCATGCCATGTGATCCAGAGCGATCTCGTCACCGTCAACCGCAAGAAACGGCTCAACCAGGCTGTGGTTTTCGCTGCCTCGCAGTTCCACCATGCCGCGCTGGGCCATCAGAAGAAAGCTGATGCTGTCAACGGTGCAGGCGGCTTCGTTTATTTCCGGCAGGGAGATGAACTCGTTGCCGGCAGGAATGATTTTTTTCATCAGATAAGCCCTCAATACAATATATAACAATTTAAGCGGTTAACCATTACTATTGGTTATAAATATAAGCAGAAAACGAAAATATGTCAATATAATGTTTAAACTTGTTGACAAAAACAAAGCATGTGGTTATTATTGAATCAAGCAGAAGTTTAACCGATTAACCGAAAGGGGCTTGTGGAATGTCTCGTGCAACATTAAAGGACGTAGCGGAACTCGCGGGGGTTTCCTCCGCAACGGTATCCTACGTATTAAACGGCAAGCGCACCATTTCCGAGGATACAAAAAACCGTGTGTATTCCGCCATCGAGCAGCTGGATTATGTTCCGGACCTGAATGCACGAAGCCTTTCCATGCGGGATTCAAAACTGATCGGCGTTGTGGTTCCTCAGACCGAGCCCGGTGAACTGCTGATGTTTCAGAACAGCTTTTACAGCGAGGCGCTGGGAAGTATTGAATATTATGCCCGCCAGAAGGGCTACCATATCCTTATCTCGGCAACCGACGCAAACGAGAGCTATCTTACGCTGGCAAAAAAGCGCAATCTCGATGGGATCATTGTCATTGGCATGTATCCCAACGAGTTTTACCAGCAGATGAAGAAAACGCAGATCCCCATCGTGCTCATCGACAGCTACACCAACGACCACTATTATCACAACATTCGCATCGATGATGCTTACGGCAGCTATCTTGCCACTAAGCACATGCTGGAAAATGGCCACCGGAAGATCGCTTTTTTTGCCGGCCAGATCAAAGAAAACGGGGTAATGAAAAAGCGCCTTGTCGGCTACCGGCAGGCACTGGAAGAATACGATGTGGCGTTTGATGAAAAGCTGATCTTTGAGGACCGGATCGATTATGAAAGCGGCATCGCTCTTGCTCAGCGGCTGATCTCTTCCGGCGTGGAAGCAACGGGCATTATCGCTGCGGCAGATATCCTTGCCATCGGTGCCATGAAAGGCCTGTACGATGCGGGCTGCCGTGTGCCGGATGATTATTCCATCATCGGCTTTGATGATCTTGAGATCTCAAAATACCTCACGCCCGGTCTTACGACCGTAAAGCAGCAGATCTCCCTGAAGGGCCAGCGCGCCGTGGAGCTTCTGCTCAAGCATATCGATGAGCCCAATCTGCCCAAACAGGAGGAGATCCTCCCGCTGGAGCTGATCGAACGTGGCTCGGTGAAAAAACTTTAAAAAAGGAAAAAAGCGAATCGCGCTCCCTCGTCAAAGTCAGCACAATTCGCTTAAAAAAGAGCATCGCAAAACCGCCCTTTTCGTAAATATTTTATGCGAAGCGGGCAAAAAAATCAACATTTTTATTAGGAGGAAGACACAATGAAGCAACTCATCGCATTGCTCCTCACGCTCGCTATGGTATTCGCATTAGCGGCCTGTGGAGGCACAGCACCAGCACCCGAGGCAAAGCCGGCAGAAGAAGCAAAAGCACCGGCCAAAGCCGAAACCCCTTCGGAAGCACCCGCAGCGGAACCCGTAACCATCACTTACTGCAACTTTAACGCAAACGGCGGCCAGGAAGGCACCCTGGACGAAATGGTCGCTGCCTTCGAGAAAGAACATCCCGAGATCAAGGTTCAGGTCGAGACCATTGCATATGACGATTACTTCACTCAGATGCAGACCCGCGTAGCCGGCGGCACTGCCCCTGACTGCTACGAGCTGAACATCGAAAACTTTGCAGCATACGCAAACAAGGGCCTTCTGGCCGAGATCACCGGGGCAGATACTTCTGCGCTGAACGAGACCGCCCTGAACGCATTCAACGTTGGCGGCAAGCAGTTTGGCCTGCCGGAAAGCTTCTCTAATGTAATTCTTATCTATAACAAAGACCTGTTCGATGCAGCCGGCGTTGCCTACCCCACTGCAGAGTGGACCCAGGATGATCTGCAGCAGGCAGCTGAAGCAATTCGCGCCCTTGGCCCCGATACCTTTGGTATCTGGCAGCCCATCACCTACAACGAAATGTTTAAGGTCGTTGCCCAGTACGGCGGTGCACTCCTGAACCAGGATAAAACGGCATTCACCATCAATTCCGCAGAAAACCTTAAGGCAATGCAGACTCTGGTGGACAGAGTAACCGTAAGCAACGTTCAGCCCACTGCAGAGCAGGCCGGTGCCATGGGCGACTGGGACTGGTTCATGTCCGGCAAGCTTGGCATGATCCCCACCGGTATCTGGGCTTTCCAGACCTTTACCGAAAACTGTGAATTCGATTGGGACATCGTAGTGGAGCCCGGTTCCACCCAGAAGGCAACCCACTTCTTCTCCAACTGCGTTGTTATGAACCCCGAGACCCAGCATGCCGAAGCCGTTGCAGCATGGCTTGCATGGCTCACCGGCAGCACCGCATCTGCTGACATCCGCCTTGCCCACGGCTGGGATCTGCCCGCCCTCAAGGATATGGATGCTCTTGCAGCCTACCTGCAGGTAACTCCTCCCGAGAACAAGGTAGCCGTGTTCGATAGCCTGAATTACCTTGTAATGCCTCCCGTGATCGAGGATTACGCAAAGATGTGCGACATCATTAACGAAAAGCTGTCTGCCGCAGCTGCCGGCACAATGACGGTTGAGGATGCATTGAACGCAGCTCAGGCCGAGTGCGAAGCACAGATCAAGCTTGGCTGACCAAATTACAAATAACAAAACCGGGCAGGGGCGCGTAAAGCGCCCCTGTTTGGTATAGCGAAAGGAGGCACAAACCAATGAAGGGAAACGGACCGGGAAAGAACCGGGGGTGCGGCGGCCTGATCACGGCCTCGCCGTTTCTTGTGCCAAGCCTGATCGGGCTGGCGATCTTCTATCTTGCGCCAATGCTGATCTCCGTTTTTATCAGCCTCACGGACTGGAACGGTCTTGACCGGCTGTTTGCGGATGGTTTCATGCGCCAGCACTATATTGGCCTTGAGAACTACCGCAGCATTCTCACAAGCGATGAGTTCTGGAAAGTATTGGGCAACACATTGGAATATATTGTGCTGTACATCCCGCTGATGCTCCTTGTGTCCATCAGTGTGGCCACGCTGCTCTCCCGCCAGCGGAAGGGTGTGGGAGTGTTCCGGGTGCTGTATTATATCCCGGTGCTCACTTCATGGGTGGCGGCATCCCTCATCTGGAAAACGATCCTTGCACCGCAGTTTGGTGCCATGAACAATATCCTTGCACTTTTCGGAATCAAGGGGCCGGGATGGCTGCTGGACGAAAAGTGGGCGATGCCGGCAATTGTGCTTGTTTCTGTGTGGAAGGATATGGGCTTCTTTGGCCTGATCCTGCTGTCGGGCATCATCGGGATCAACACCAGTTATTACGAAGCGGCAGCGATCGATGGCGCTGGCCCTGTGACTAAATTTTTCAGGATCACGCTGCCTTTGCTTACCCCGGCCATCTTTTATGTAATGATCGTTAGCCTTATAAACTCTTTCCAGCTGTTTCCGCAGATCATGATCATGACCGACGGAGGACCGAACGGTGCAACACAGGTTATGGTAGAGCGCATTTATAAATACGGTTTCCGCTATTTCCAGATGGGATATGCCTCAGCATTCTCCTGGATCCTGTTTGTGATCATCATGCTTTGTACAGCTCTCCAGCTAAGAGGGCAGAATCGGTGGGTGAATTATGATTCATAAAAAACGCCTGGGAACTGCCGGGTATTATACGGCAGCAATCGTGATTGCCGTTTTGGCAATGATTCCGTTTCTTTGGATGCTGTCCACCTCGTTTAAATCCAGGGGAGCGCTGATGTCGGTTCCCATCGAGTGGATCCCAAAGGAACCGACGCTCAAAGCCTATATTAAAGTTTTTTCCAAATTCCCGTTTCTTCAAACCATCGGCAACAGCCTGTTTATCAGCGTAATTTACACGCTGATCACGCTGCTCTCTGCCTCCATGGCGGCTTTTGCCTTTGCAAAGCTGCGTTTTTCCGCAGCGGATCTTCTGCTGAAGGTGTTCCTTGCCACAATGATGATCCCTACCCAGGTCACCATCATTCCGCTGTTCGTGGTAATGAACAAGATGAATCTCATCAACACCTACGGCAGCGTGATCCTGCCCTCCATCTTCCGGCCGTTTGCGGTGTTTCTGCTGGTTCAGCAGATGAGGACCATACCAAACGACTATCTGGATGCCGCCAGCATCGACGGGGCGTCGGTGTTCCAGGTGTATTACAAGGTTGCGCTTCCGTTGTGTATCCCAACGCTGGCAACCCTTTCCATCACCACCTTCATGGAATCGTGGAACGATTATCTCTGGCCGCTCCTAATGCTTACGGACAAGGCAAAAATGACGCTCCCCATCGCACTGTCCACGCTCAATGGCCAGTACGCCACGGAGTATAACGTGCTTATGGCGGGCGCCCTCATCTCCATGATCCCTATTATTGTGATCTACTGTTTTGCCCAGAAAAACTTTAAAAACGGTATTATGGCAGGAGGAATCAAGGGATGATGCGGCGCGTATCATGGAAGGAAACTGAACTTTTATTTGCGGGGGCAGAGCTCAGGCGAAGCGGAAAAACGCTTTCGGTAAAGCTTTCCTACCAGGCGGTGTACGGCATGGGCGAAAAGTACGACGGCCTGAACCACAAGGGAAAAACCGTGGTAAACGAAGTGGAAGAAAAGTTCTGCTTTCAGGGCGAAAAGACCTATTGCCCGGCGCCGTTCTTTTTCACGAACAGCGGCTTTGGGCTGTTTGCGGACACCTTTGAAACCACGGTGTTTGCATTTAACGAAAACGAGATCCTGATCACTTTGCCGGAGAAGGCGGACGTCGTTCTTTTTGCGGGCGCGCCAAAGCAGATCATTGCCGAGTATATGGCTCTTGGCGGCGAAGCCAAGCTGCCTCCTGCGTGGGCCTTCGGTGTTTGGGCATCGGCCAACCGCTGGAACAAACAGAGCGATGTGGAAGAGCTGCTGAGCAAAATGGAGGAATACGATCTTCCCTCCAGTGTGATCGTTGTGGAAGCCTGGAGCGACGAAGCCACGTTTTATATCTTCAATGGCGCCCGTTATGAACCGGTGCCGGGAGGAAAAGCTCTGCAGTACCAGGACTTTGATTTTTCAGCCTCGCCGTGGCCGGATCCCAAAGGCCTGATTGAAAAGATCCATCGCGCCGGCTCCCATCTGGTCCTGTGGCAGATCCCCGTGTATAAAAAGCAGGGGAAGGACGAAATCCCAAACCTTCAGAACGACCTGGACAGAGCCGATGCGGCTCAGCGAGGGCTTTGCGTAAAGCTGCCGGACGGAACACCTTATACGATTCCCGAAGGGCACTGGTTTGGCGGTTCTATGGTCCCCGACTTCACCAATCCGAGCACGCAAACATCCTGGTTTGATAAGCGGAATTATCTGCTGGAGATCGGGGTGGACGGCTTTAAGACCGACGGGGGAGAATTCATCCTCCGCGATGATGTGTGCTTTGCCGATGGAACCGACGGCCGGCAGGGGAAGAACCGCTATGCACTGGATTATACCCGCAGCTACTCCGGCTTTATCGGCGGTGACCGGGTACTGTTCAGCCGGGCAGGCTTTGCCCCCCAGCACACGGTGCCCATTCATTGGGGCGGCGACCAGCAGTCGCAAAACTGCGAGCTGAGGAGTGTCCTGCTGGCGGGGCTTTCCGCTTCGCTTTCCGGAATGATCTTCTGGGGCTTTGATATCGCCGGCTATGCCGGCCCTCTGCCAAGCCTGGACCTTTACCGCCGCGCTATGGCGCTGGGCTGCTTCTGCCCCGTCATGCAGTGGCATTCGGAGCCGGATGGAGGTCAGTTCCGCGAGCTGATGGCTGGCGCGGAGGGCAACAATGAGCGCAGCCCCTGGAACATGGCCGAGGCTTATAACTGCCCTGAACTGATTGCAGAGATGCAGGAGCTGTATCGCATCCGAAGCCGGCTGATCCCGTATCTGGAACGCACAGCAAAAGAGTGTGCTGCGCATTATATGCCCATGATGCGCCCTCTGATCTATGACTGGCCGGGGGACAGCACGGCAGAGCAGTGCGACGATGAATTTATGCTGGGGGATGCGCTGCTGGTGGCACCGGTGCTGGAAGAAAATGCCGTCTCCCGCAGAGTATATCTGCCGGAGGGGGAATGGATCGGCTATTTCAGCGGCAGGGTCGTGAACGGCGGGCAGACGATCGATGACTGCCAGCAGCCCATTCCTGTGTTCATTCGGGCAGAATATAAAACTCAATTGTAACAAAGAAGGCCCGAGATGTTCTTTTCTCGGGCATTCTTTTTGCGGAAAGGAATAATAACTTCATGAAAGCTGTAATTTTTGACCTTGATGGTGTCATCTGCTCCACCGACGAATACCATTATCTGGCCTGGAAGACCCTGGCAGACAGCCTGAACATTCCTTTCGACCGTACGGCAAACAACCGCCTGCGCGGCGTGAGCCGCATGGCCAGCCTGGATCTTATTCTGGAACAGTACCGCGGCCCGGCTTTAAGCTGTGTGGAAAAGGAAGCTCTGGTAAACAGAAAAAACCAGATCTACCGCGAATCCCTGAAGAATATGAGCCCGCAGGACTTGAGCCCTGAGGTGCGCGATACGCTGTGCGAACTGCGCGCACGCGGCTACCTGCTTGCGATTGGCTCTTCATCAAAAAACACTCCTTTTATCCTGAACCAGCTGGGTCTTGGCAAATTTTTCGACGCGGTTTCCGACGGGAATAACATTAAAAACTCCAAACCGGACCCTGAGGTGTTTCAGAAGGCGGCGGATTTCCTTGGCCTGCAGCCAAAAGACTGCCTGGTGGTCGAGGATGCCCTTTCGGGGGCTGCGGCGGCACACAGCGGCGGAATGACGGCTGCCTGTGTGGGGGACGCATCTGCGCAGGGAGCGGGCGACTATAATATGAGCTCCCTCAGCGACCTGCTCAAGATCCTCCCTGAGCACCCGGAATAAGCAGCCCACCTGGCAATATCAACCGGGCGCCCTGAGCATATGAAACCTCACCGGAAAACCGGAAGAACTGAAACGGGCAGGCTCTCTGTATCAATGGAGAGCCTGCCATTTTTGCCCTTTTGCAGCCTGCCGGATTATACTACGGTTCTATAGTGAAAGAAGCCGGCTTGTGATACTCTTTAT
>JAKSSN010000057.1 GCA_024403095.1 Oscillospiraceae bacterium | reverse complement strand
ACGTTGACCGCTACGCCAATTACATGCGCCGCCTGGCAGACCGAACTCAGTTCCTTGTTATCACCCACCGCCGCGGCACCATGGAAGAGGCAGATATGCTGTATGGCGTGACAATGCAGGAAAAAGGTGTTTCCACCGTGCTGGAGCTTGACTTTGAAAAGGCAAAGCTTACCGCATCGGAAAACTGATAGATTGGAGAACGACCCATGGGCTTTTTTGATAAAATTTTTGGCGGCCTGACCAAGACCCGCAAAAATATGGTGGAGCTGGAAGAGATCTTCCAGAACTACGACCCCGAGAGCGAAGATTTTTACGACGAACTGGAAGAGCTGCTGATCATGGCTGACGTTGGTGCGGAAACCGCCGAAGACGTTGTGGTAAGAATGAAAAAGCGCACCTGGCAGGAAGACACCCGCAAGGGCAAAGATGCCAGAAAGCTGCTCATCAGCATCCTTACTGAAATGCTGGATGCCGGCAACACAGACCTGAAGCTTACGACCCGCCCTTCTGTGATCCTGATGGTGGGTGTAAACGGTGTTGGCAAGACCACCACCATTGGAAAAATGGCAAATCAGCTGCGCAGTGAGGGGAAGAAGATCCTCCTTTGCGCCGGCGACACCTTCCGTGCTGCAGCCGGTGAACAGCTGGATATCTGGGCACAGCGCAGCCAGTGCGATATTGTTCGCCACGAAGAGGGAAGCGATCCCGCCGCTGTAGTGTACGACAGTATCTGTGCCGCCAAGGCAAGAGAATCAGATGTGATCATCATCGACACGGCAGGCCGCCTGCACAACAAGCAGAACCTGATGAACGAGCTGAACAAGATCCGCCGTATCGTTGACCGTGAGCTGCCCAATGCCGATGTGGAGACCCTGATGGTGCTGGATGCAACCACCGGACAGAACGGCCTGTTCCAGGCAAAGCAGTTTCTGGAAACTGCCGGGCTTACCGGCATTGTGCTCACCAAGCTGGACGGCACTGCAAAGGGCGGCATCGTGTTTGCCATTGCCCATGACCTTAAGCTGCCCGTGAAATATGTTGGCGTTGGAGAAGGAATCGATGACCTGATCCCCTTTAACTCCACCACGTTTGTGGAAGCCATGTTTAAAGAATAATAAGGAGAATAATTATGCCGCTGACAAGTAAACAGCGTTCCCAGCTGCGGGGTCTCGCAGCAGCCGAAGACACCATTATTCAGGTGGGCAAGGGCGGAATTTCCGAGAGCGTAGTCGATTCCGTTTCTGCCGCACTGCGCGCCCGCGAACTGGTAAAGGGCCGCGTACTGGAAAATTCCATGCTCACTGCGCGCGAAGCCTGCGACGCACTGGCTGAGGCCTGCAAGGCCGAACAGGTGCAGGTGATCGGCACCAAGTTTGTGCTTTATAAGCGCAACGATAAGGATCCCAAGATCGAACTGGTAAAGGACCGCAAAAAGAAATGAACATTGCCCTTTATGGCGGCAGCTTCAATCCGCCCCATAAGGGACACAGGCTGGCGGCAAAGGCGATACACGCCCAGCTGAAGCCGGACCTGCTGCTGATCATGCCCAACCGCACCAACCCCTCGAAGCAGGGGGCCAAAAGCTTTCCTACGCCGGAGCAGCGCCTGGAACTGTGCGCGCTTGCGTTCGACGGGCTGCCCCGCACCCAGGTGAGCGACCTGGAGGTGCGCAGAGAAGGCCCCACCTACACCGCCGATACGATTGGCGAGCTTTCCCGGCTTTATCCGGGCTGCCGCATCACGCTGGTGCTTGGCTCCGACATGCTGGAGAACCTGCCCAACTGGGCCCGGTTTGAAGAGTTTTCCAAACAGTGCAGCTTTGCTGTGCTCCTGCGCTATGCCGACCGTACCGAGACCGTGCACCGGAGGATCGCCGAGCTTCAGCAGAGCTGCGGGATCGAAATAAGCTGTGTGGAGAACCGGATCCTTGAGATGGGCTCCTTTTCCATCCGCCAGCAGCTTGCCCAGCGCGGCGGAAGAGACTGCCTGCGCGGCTCGGTATATGCCCGCATCATTCAGCAGCGTTATTATGATGCCCTGCCCGAGCTTGCCTGGCTGCGGGAACAGGCGTAGGAATACCTGAAGAAAAATCGCATCCCCCACGTGCAGGGCTGCGAGGAAGAGGCGGTGCGCCTTGCTCTTCGCTATGGTTCCGACCCGGCCGAGGCGGCTGAAGCGGCCATCCTGCACGACATTACCAAAAAGCTTTCGCACCCCGAACAGCTGGAAATGTGCCGGCATTACGGCCTTGCAAACGATGCTATCGAACTGCAGAGCCCTGCGCTGATGCACGCCAAGACCGGGGCTGCCTTTTCCCGGGACCTGTTTGGCGTGCCGGACCGGATCTACGATGCAATTCTTTACCACACCACAGGCCGGCCGAAAATGACGCTGCTGGAAAAGATTATTTATCTGGCAGATTTTATTGAGCCCACAAGAGATTTCCCGGGTGTTGAACCTCTGCGGGAATTGTGCTATAAAGATATAAATCAGGGGATGGAACTGGGCCTTCGCATGAGCCTGGAACACATCCGTTCCGGTGGGGAAGAACCGTATATCACCACCCGGAAGGCACAGGAATATTACGAAAAATTGATTGCTGAAAATAAAGGAGAAACACTATGCTGACAAGCGAACAGATTGCAGGAATTGCAGCAAAAGCGCTGGACGATAAAAAGGCAAGGGATGTAAAAGTTCTCTGCACCAAAGACCAGACGGTTCTTGCCGACTACTTTGTAATTTGCAACGGTACCTCCAGTACCCACATCAAGGCACTGGTCGACGAAGTGGACAAGCAGCTTTCCGAAGCCGGCGAGCCCCCCATCCGCCGCGAAGGCCTTCGCAGCGATATCTGGGTGCTGATGGATTTCGGCTGTGTGATCGTGCATGTATTTACCGACGAGGCCAGAAAGTTCTATAATCTGGAGCGTCTGTGGAACGATGCACAGGAAGTAGATATTGCAACCCTTCCCGTACCCCAGAGCCAGGAAGCCTGATGCCGCACTGGCAGCTTCCAAAACCAAAAGTAAGTAACTAAACAGAGAGAGGATCTGATTCATAATGAAATACGATTTTGAGGCAATTGAAAAGAAATGGCAGCAGAACTGGGAAGTTTCCAAGCCCTATGCAGCCGAAACCGGAAAATCCGATAAGCCCAAGTTTTATGGTCTGATCGAGTTCCCGTACCCCAGTGCAGCCGGCCTGCACGTTGGCCATCCCCGTCCCTTCACCGCAATGGACGTGGTAACCCGCAAAAAGAGAATGGAAGGCTATAATGTCCTTTATCCCATTGGCTTTGATGCTTTCGGTCTGCCCACCGAAAACTTTGCTATCAAAAACCACATCCACCCCTCCATCGTCACCAAGTCCAACATCGAAAACTTCACCCGTCAGCTGAAGATGCTTGGCTATGGCTTCGACTGGGACCGCGTGGTCGATACCACCGACCCCAAGTACTACAAGTGGACCCAGTGGATCTTCCTCCAGCTGTTTAAGAAGGGCCTTGCCTACAAGACCACCATGCCCGTGAACTGGTGCACCAGCTGCAAGTGCGTGCTTGCAAATGAAGAGGTTGTTGAAGGCGTTTGCGAACGCTGCGGCAGCGAAGTCATCCGCAAGGAAAAGAGCCAGTGGATGCTGGGCATCACCAAGTATGCCGACCGCCTTATCGATGATCTGGACGACCTGGATTACATCGAGCGCGTTAAGATCCAGCAGAAGAACTGGATCGGCCGTTCCTATGGTACCGAGGTGGACTTCAAGGCCACCAACGGCGAAACTCTCACCGTTTACACCACCCGCTGCGATACTCTGTTCGGCGTGACTTACATGGTCATGAGCCCTGAGCACCACCTGCTGAAGAAGTGGAAGGATCAGATCCAGAACTGGGACGAGATCCAGGCCTATATCGATGAATCTGCCCGCAAGAGCGACCTGGAGCGTACTGACCTGAACAAGAACAAGACCGGTGTACGCATTCAGGGCATCGAGGCAATCAACCCTGCCAACGGCAATGCTGTGCCTCTGTTTGTTTCTGACTATGTTCTGATCACCTACGGTACCGGCATTGTTATGGGCGTGCCTGGCCACGACCAGCGCGACTGGGACTTTGCCACCAAGTTTGGCCTTCCCATTATCGAAGTGGTTGCCGGCGGCGACATCACCAAGGAAGCCTTCACTCTGAAGGATGATACCGGCATCATGGTAAACTCCGGCTTCCTGAACGGCATGACCGTTAAGGATGCAATTCCTGCCATGAAGCAGTATGTGACCGAGCAGGGCTTTGGCCACCCCAAGACCAACTTCAAGCTGCGCGACTGGGTCTTCTCCCGCCAGCGTTACTGGGGCGAGCCCATTCCTCTGGTAAAGTGCGAAAAGTGCGGCTGGGTTCCCATTGACGAAAGCGAGCTGCCTCTGGTCCTGCCCCAGGTAGAGTCCTATGAGCCCACCGACGATGGCGAATCCCCCATCAGCAAGATGACCGACTGGGTCAACACCACCTGCCCTGCATGCGGCGGCCCTGCCAAGCGCGAGACCGATACCATGCCTCAGTGGGCCGGTTCCAGCTGGTACTTCCTGCGCTATATGGATCCCCACAACGATAACGAACTCGTCAGCAAAGAAGCAGAAGAGTACTGGGGCCCTGTTGACTGGTACAACGGCGGCATGGAGCACACCACCCTGCACCTGCTGTACAGCCGTTTCTGGCACAAGTTCCTGTATGATATCGGCGTGGTACACACCAAGGAGCCTTATGCAAAGCGCACCAGCCACGGCATGATCCTTGGCCAGAACCCCCACTATGTGGGCAACGTGGAAACCGAAGAGGAAAAGCAGGCTCTCATCGACAAGTATGGCGATCAGGCTCTGCGTCCCTCTGTTAAGATGAGCAAGTCCCTGGGTAACGTAGTTAACCCCGACGATGTGGTTAAGGCCTACGGTGCCGATACCATGCGTCTTTACATCATGTTCATCGGCGACTTTGAAAAGACCGCAACCTGGTCCGACGAAGCCGTGCGCGGCAGCAAGAAGTTCCTTGACCGCTGCTGGAACCTGATGGATATGGCAAGCGACGACGAGAACATCTCTGCTCAGAACGAGGCTCTCATCCACAAGACCATCAAGAAGGTCACCTCCGACATCGACGAGCTGAAGATGAACACCGCAATTGCAGCTCTTATGGCAATGGTCAACGAGTTCTACTCCAAGGGCCTTTCCAAGGGCGACCTCAGCCAGCTGATCCTGATGCTCAGCCCCTTTGCACCTCACATGACCGAGGAAATGTGGGAGCTCACCGGCTTTGCTGCTAAGACCGGCATGATGGCTATGCAGTATCAGTGGCCCGTGTATGACGAGACCAAGACCATCAGCGCAACCTGCCAGATGGCAGTTCAGGTAAACGGCAAGGTTCGCGATACCGTTACCGTTCCCATGAACAGCGAAGACCAGGTCGTGATCGATGCAGCTCTGGCAAGCGAGAAGGTTCAGAACTACCTGAACGGCATGGATGTGATCAAGACCATCGTAAAGCAGAACAAGATCATCAGCTTCGTAGTTAAGCCTGCGAAATAACTGTTGACTTTTCTGCCCGGAGCCGTTATACTATCAACGTTAAAAAGCCAATTCATTGGCCCTTTATGCATTTCGGTGCATTCGGAGGGAGGGAAATAGATGTCTGAAATTTATGTCAAGGAAAACGAGTCCCTGGACAGCGCTCTGAAAAGATTCAAACGCAGCTGCGCAAAGTCCGGCGTTCTGGCTGACCTGAGAAAAAAGGAATACTACCAGAGCCCCAGCGTTAAGCGCCGCAAAAAATCCGAGGCAGCTCGCAAGAATAAGAACAAGCGTTACTACTAATGCTAAGATCTTTCAGGCAGCACTGTAAAGTGCTGCCTGTTTTTTCATTGTAAAGGAGACCCATATGAAGTACAAAGCAGTTTTATTTGACATGGACGGTACAGTGCTGGATACCATCGAGGATCTGATGGATTCCGTGAACTATTCGCTGCAGCACTTTGGCTATGAACCCATCAGCATGCAGGAGACTATGGCAAACCTGGGCAACGGCGCCCGTTACCTCATCCAGAAGTCCTGCCCCCCGGACCTTACAGAGCAGCAGCTGGAGGAGATTCTTACGTTTTACACCGCCTGGTATAACGACCACAGCCTGATTAAAACCAAGGCCTTTGCCGGCATCCCTGAGCTAATGGCCGAGCTTTCTGCCAATGGCAGCCAAACGGTGATCATCTCCAACAAGCCGCACCATACTGTGGAAAAGCTGGGTAAGATCTTTTTCCCGGGCATCGCGTGCTACGGCGAGCGGCCGGGGATCCGCCGCAAACCGGACCCGGAAGCAGTGTTGAAAACGCTGGAAGAGCTGAATGTTGCCAAGGAGGACGCCGTGTATATCGGCGATACCGAAGTGGATGTGCTCACAGCCAAAAATGCGGGTGTCGACTGCATTGCTGTAAGCTGGGGCTTTCGCAGCCTGGAAGACTTGCACGCTGCCGGAGCCAAGGTGATTGCTGCCACTGTGGCCGAGCTGGGAGAGATTCTGCAGTAATTTGACTTTTGAATCCCTATTTATTATAATATTAAATATATAAAAATTCTGAAGTATTCAGCAAAGGTGATTCTATGGTTATGTTCGCAAATATCTTCCTCTGCACGGCGCTGAGCTACCTGGTGGGTTGTTTCAGCCCCTCTTACCTGATCGGCAAAAAGCGGGGCTATGACCCGCGTGAGAGCGGCTCAGGCAATGCAGGCGCGTCCAACACAATTATTATGGCGGGCAAAAAGGCAGGCGCTCTTGTTGCCCTGCTGGATATTTTCAAGGCTGCCCTGTGCTGGCGCCTTGCCCCCATTCTGTTCCCGGGCATTATGCTGCGCGGCGTAAAACTGGCAAGCCAGATCGCGGGTGTAGCCTGCATCCTTGGCCATATGTTCCCGGTGTTCCTTGGCTTTCGCGGCGGAAAGGGCTTTGCCTGCATGGGCGGCTGCGTGATCGGCTACAGCCCCAAGGTGTTTCTTGCCCTGCTTGCTGCAGCGCTGCTGATCGCCTTTATTACCAACTATGTCTGCATCAGCACCTGCTGCATCTCTGTGATCTGGCCCATCACCTTTGGCGTAACCTCTTCCAACCTTCCCGGCACGCTGCTGCTCCTGGCTGTAGCGCCGTCGATCATCTTCCGTCACCGCCAGAATTTTCGCCGCATCCGCGAGGGAAAAGAAGCTCGCTTCAGCTATTTGTGGCAAAAAGAGGAAGAACTGGCGCGCCTCGGCGTTGAGAACCAGCTTCCGGACGGGGAAGCCGACCGGAAGGATAGTGAATATTAACTATATAGAATAGCATTTGTAAGCTGGAATTTACACTTCCTACAAAAATGTATCCTGCACTTAATTTTACTGGCGTTTTTACTTTAGGTGTGGTAATGTGAGATAAAACATCAAACCGGTGAAAACAATGGTTTTTACGGTATTTGTTAAAATTTTTGAACAGAATGCAGTGTTTACTGCTATGCACGACACATCCAGAAGTGAGGGCACAACAATATGCAGGAAGCAAACAACACCAAACGCATCGGGCTGATTGGCGAACTCTTCCGCCAGAAAGAAGTAAGCTCTCAGGCAATCGTCAGATATTCTTCCATCCCCAAGATCGATGATGACGACAGCACGCTTTATGTGCGTGAGGTTCATTTTATTGCAGTTGTGCAGCCGGGTACCGGCAAGACCATGTCTGAGATCGCAGAGGCACTGGCAATCACGCCCAGCGCAGTCACTCAGATCGCTGCCCGCCTGCTGAAGAAGGGCTATATCGAAAAAGAGCGCTCCAAGAAGTATCATAAGCAGGTGATTGCCCACCTTACCGAAAAAGGTGAGCGCGTTTATAACGAGCTGCACACCATGAAAGAGGAAGAAATCGTAAAAATGGACAAGGAGCTGTTTTCTCAGTTCACCGACGAACAGCTGGAGCTGCTGCTGAACTACGAAAAGCTTACCTGCAGCCTGGTGCAGAAATGGTCCAATCCAAGCGCTGAATAAAAGAGAAATAAAAAACTGCCTTTGAATTTCAAAGGCAGCTTTTTTATGCGTCAGTCTTTCTTCACTTTCACGTCCAGCCCGTTCACTTCCACGCCTTCGCCGGCGGGGATCAACAGATACTTTTTGCCGTCGATCACGCGAGTCTCCACAAGGTAGCTGAAATCCGGCTCCACGCTGATCTTGATATGCGGCGTGACCACACTGAACTTTTTCACGTTCACAAGGTTGGCGGGGCTGAGGACCGTCTTGGAGCCGAACTGCTCCAGGCACTTTTCTTCAAAGGCCTCGGCCTCTTCCTGGCTTACGCCGCATTCCTGCAGCAGATCGCCCATATCCTCGGGTGTTACGGAAAGCATCTCCGGGTCTTTGCTTTCCTTGTGCTTCATCACGCGGGCGCGCACTTCGCTGTGCACGGCTTTTACCAGCTCAAAGCTGCAGCTTTCCTGCACGGACTCGGCAAGCACCTCGTTAAAGGCCTTCTCCTGGTCGTCGGCGGGCATCAGGGGATCGGTGCTGAAAACGGCGTCAATGAATTCCTGGTGCACAGTGCCGGTGCTGCGGGAATAAAAGAGAGCGTTGTAAATGTTGGCGGCACGGTCATCAAAGGCGGGGAACAGGAAGCCAAATTCGGTGCCTGCCACACGCTGGCTGCTGTTCATGCAGCGGAATACTTTATCAGTAGGGGCGTAGCCAAGCTCTGCCTTTCCGTCTTTCACCGGGCAGATGGCACATACCAGGTAGTGGTACACTTCGTCGGCTCCTTCGGCAAAATCTGCGCCGTCTGCACCCTTTTTCGGCACATCATAGCTGTCGCAGCCCAGAAGGATGATATAATTGCTCTCCAGGTCCACAGACTCGGTGATCAGGCGGAAAAAGGTGCCGCGGGCCTCTGCATCCTTCAGGCGGCTGTTGCGCAGAGTCATCAGCAGCTTGTGGCGGTCGCTTTCCATTACCTGTTTGGTGCTGAAGTTAATATCCAGCAGGTTCCTGCCCGGTGTGCCGGAGAGGACCTTTTTCATCAGGTTAAAATACATTTCCTTTTCCGATTCGTTCATCAGCGAAACGGAAAGCTCAAATTCCTCCAGCACTTCCTTGCTGGAGTTCACGTAGCAGCAGTACAGCTCGTTCATGTTGCTGCGCTTTACGGTGATTCTGCGGCGGATCTCCGCAATTTCTTTTGTGTTCATAGATATACCTCGCTGAATTGATTCGCCGGGGTATTATACCACAGTTGCCTCGCCGGGGAAAGCACCAGATGAAACAAGAAAGAAATTGAAAAAACTGTTGACAGGAGCCTCGTAAAAGCGTATACTCCACCCATCGAGCTGAGTAACCGAAAGAACTTAAAAACTTTTTAAAAAAGTTGTTGACAAACCAAGTTCAATCTGTTATATTAATGAAGCTGTCGGTACGGGAGCATAGCTCAGCTGGTTAGAGCACCTGCCTTACAAGCAGGGGGTCACTGGTTCGAGTCCAGTTGTTCCCACCATTCCTTCAGTATGCCTCTGTAGCTCAGTTGGTAGAGCAGCGGACTGAAAATCCGCGTGTCGTTGGTTCAATTCCGACCGGAGGC
>JAKSSN010000056.1 GCA_024403095.1 Oscillospiraceae bacterium | reverse complement strand
GAAGACGGAATTGATTTTGCCAGCAGGAAGCTGAATACCATGGTGCCAAGGCTGAGTGCAACCGCAGCTGAAACAATGGCCGCTGCAAAATGCATCGGCAGCACATTGCGGAGCAGAAACAGCACAGCCAGTGCGGCGATGTCCACCAAAAGGTGCAGGAGATTGCTTGCCATCAGCAGCACGCTGTTTGCTGATGCGGCGGAAGCGTTTATTTTTTTCAGAATCGATTTTGTAACACTGCGGTTCAGCCAGGCTGCTGCCAGGCCCCAAAGAGCACCGCCTAAAATACTGCAAAGAATCTTGATCATAGATTATTTCTCGTGTCTGCCTTTGGCAGGTGCCGGGCGCTTAACGGAGAACAGCGGCTTGCGGGCAGGCTTTTGGCTGCGGACCTGCTTCGGTGCTTCTTCCTCCTCCAGGTCAAAAGGCTCTGCCTGCTTTTCCTCCTCCGCCTCGTTTTCGGGCAGAGCAGGCTGAAATACAGGAGCTGCGGCAGGTTCATAGTCTTCCATATCTTCGGCAGAAAAGCTGTACATCAGCTCTGCTGCATCGGGGTATTTGCGCACCGGGCGTTCCACCGTAAGCCCCAGCTCATTTTCCAGCTCGTGGAGGCTGTTTTCTGTGTCATTCGGTGCGGGATCATTCTTCGCTTCCTGCACTGGGGGCTCAGCCGCGGCAATGCTCTCCAGATCCACTTCCCGGATCTTCGCCGCTTCGGATCTGGCGCCAAACAGCTCAAACAGGCTGTCAGCCGCGGTAAGGGGTCTCGGCTCGGCCGGAGCTTTCTCTTCCGCCACTTCTTCCACAACAGCGGCCGGTGTTTCCTCCACGGGCTCCACAGGCAGCTGGGGCAGTTCCTCAGGCAGGGTCATTTCCGGCAGCTCACCGGGTTCTTCCGCATCCGGCAGTTTTTCCGGCAGCTCTTCCATTTCTTCATCGGCCGCTGCTGCGGGGCTGCCATGGCTTGCTGCAAAGATCTTCATGTCTTCGTCTTCATCGTCCATAAGATCTGCATCCGCCAGTTCTTCCTCGCCTTCGCCAGTGGGCTGTTTGCGGGAGCGGCGGGGTTTTGCTTCCTTTTTTTCTCTGTTCTTCAGCAGGTCTGCCAGGCTCAGTTCCTCCGGCAGTTCAAACAGGTTGTACATCAGCACCAGCAGCGAAGCCGAAAGAAGCACCGAACCTAAAATATCAGTCAGCCAGTGCACGCCGCTGAGCATACGCCCCAGCACCGTGAAAAATGCGATGGCCAGCATGCCAAGGTTGGTAATTCCGATCCATTCGGGCTCCAGCGGCAGATACTTTTCGCTGAGCATCACGCCGGTGCCCATTACGCACAGGGCAAGCAGCGTGTGGGACGAGGGGTAACTCGGTTCCAGGCCCTCAACAGCATCCAGGATCACCGGGCGGTAGTTCAGCGCCACATGGTCAAACAGAATATAAAGTCCGAACACTACCACATAGAAAAGGCCCATAAAATATATGTTGCGGTCAACGGCCTTAAGGCTGCGCCCGCCAATCAGCTGGCGGATACCAACAAAAGCATAAAAAGCAACCACCACAAAGGTGAGAATGCCAAGCACTTTAGCCACATAATACCAGCCCATGCGAAGCCCGATTTTCGCAGCCACAGCACCGTTCAGTGCTGCCCAGCCAACTTTGCTGCCTTCGGGGCCGATTGCTTTCACATCTACTACTTTAACAAGCAGCGTAAACACCACAAATGCCAGGAACAGAGCTGCTGCAAGAAAAAAGCCCTGATTCTCCCGGGTGATATGCAGTTTTTCTCTTAATTTTTCCATTGTTGTCTCCTTATCTGGAAAAGTTAAATTTAACTAGTGTAATTATACGCCGCTTTTCTTCCTTGGCAAGAGGAAAAGCGTGAACAATTTTAGGCCTGCTTTGGTTCCTTCCACCTGGGTTCGGCACGCGCCATTGCCGAGCCTGGCGGGCTAATTATCTGATTTTCACAAAAGTGCACCCATATCTGCCTGCGGATTCAGCACTTTCTGAATTCATTTTTCTGTTCCAATGCCTAATGTTCCGTGCTATAATATTTCGATTTTAAAAATAGTTGAGGAGGAGTTCCCGTGCCTAAAAGAACAGACATCAATAAAGTCCTGATCATTGGTTCCGGCCCGATCATCATCGGCCAGGCCTGCGAATTTGACTATTCCGGCACCCAGGCCTGCAAGGCCCTGCGTAAGCTTGGATACGAGATCGTTCTGGTTAATTCCAATCCTGCCACCATCATGACTGACCCTGAAACAGCTGATGTCACTTACATCGAGCCGCTGAACGTTCACCGTCTTGAGCAGATCATTGCCAAAGAGCGTCCCGATGCACTGCTGCCCAACCTGGGTGGTCAGAGCGGTCTGAACCTGTGCAGCGAGTTGTACAAAGAGGGAATCCTTGATAAATATAATGTAAAAGTCATTGGTGTTCAGGTCGATGCCATCGAGCGCGGCGAAGACCGCATTGAGTTCAAGAACACCATGAACGAGCTGGGCATTGAAATGGCCCGCAGCGAAGTTGCCTACTCTGTAGACCAGGCTCTGGAAATTGCTTCTGAGCTGGGTTACCCCGTAGTTCTGCGCCCTGCCTACACCATGGGTGGCGCCGGCGGCGGTCTGGTATATAACGTTGACGAACTGAAGACGGTTTGCGCACGCGGTCTGCAGGCCTCTCTGGTTGGCCAGGTTCTGGTAGAAGAGTCCATTCTGGGCTGGGAAGAGCTGGAACTCGAAGTTGTCCGCGACAGCGAAGGCAACATGATCACCGTCTGCTTCATTGAAAACATCGACCCGCTGGGCGTTCACACCGGCGACTCCTTCTGCTCCGCTCCTATGCTTACCATCAGCGAGGAAGTACAGGCCCGTCTGCAGGAGCAGGCTTACAAGATCGTTGATAAAGTTCAGGTCATCGGCGGCACCAATGTGCAGTTTGCTCACGACCCCGTCAGCGACCGTATCGTTGTCATTGAGATCAACCCCCGTACCTCCCGCTCCTCCGCTCTTGCTTCCAAGGCAACCGGCTTCCCCATCGCTCTGGTATCCGCAATGCTGGCCTGCGGCCTCACGCTGAAGGATATCGAGTGCGGCAAATACGGCACGCTGGACAAGTACAAGCCGGACGGCGACTATGTGGTTATCAAGTTTGCCCGCTGGGCATTCGAAAAGTTCAAAGGCGTTGAGGATAAGCTCGGCACTCAGATGCGCGCCGTTGGCGAAGTAATGAGTATCGGCAAAAACTTCAAGGAAGCTTTCCAGAAGTCCATCCGCAGCCTTGAAAACGGCAACTATGGTCTTGGCCACGCCAAGAACTTCGATTCTCTCACCAAGGACGAGCTGCTCAAGAAGCTCATCTACCCCAACAGCCAGCGCTACTTCCTGATCTACGAAGCCCTGCGCAAGGGTGCTTCCGTGGACGAGATCTACGAACTCACCAAGGTCAAGCACTATTTCCTGCAGCAGATGCTGGAACTGGTGGAAGAGGAAGAAGAACTTCTTAAGTGCAAGGGCAGCCTGCCCTCCGACGAAGCTCTTACCCAGGCAAAGAAAGATGGCTTCAGCGACAAATACCTCAGCCAGATCCTTGCCATCCCCGAAGACGATATCCGCAACCGCCGCACCGCACTTGGTGTGGTAGAAGGCTGGGAAGGCGTTCACGTCAGCGGCACCAAAGACAGTGCTTACTACTTCAGCACTTATAATGCTCCCGACAAGTCCACCGCTTCCGATAATCGCAAGATCATGATCCTTGGCGGCGGCCCCAACCGTATCGGCCAGGGCATCGAGTTCGACTACTGCTGTGTTCACGCAGCCATGGCTCTGAAGAAGCTTGGCTTCGAGACCATCATTGTCAACTGCAACCCCGAAACTGTTTCTACTGACTACGATACCAGCGACAAGCTCTACTTCGAGCCCCTTACGCTGGAAGATGTTCTCAGCATCTACAATAAAGAAAAGCCTCTGGGCGTTATCGCACAGTTTGGCGGCCAGACCCCGCTGAACCTTGCCGCTGATCTGAAGCGCAACGGCGTTCGCATCCTTGGCACTTCCCCCGAGGTCATCGACCTTGCCGAAGACCGCGACCAGTTCCGTGCCATGATGGATAAGCTCGGCATTCCCATGCCCGAATCCGGCATGGCCACCACCGTGGAAGAAGCTGTTTCCATCGCCAACCGTATCGGTTACCCTGTTATGGTTCGTCCCTCTTATGTTCTGGGCGGACGCGGCATGGAAGTGGTTTATGACGACGATGCTATGGCCGACTACATGAAGGCAGCTGTTGGCGTAACTCCCGACCGTCCCATTCTGATCGACCGTTTCCTGAATCACGCCATGGAATGCGAGTCCGACGCCATCTGCGACGGTACCCATGCATTTGTTCCCGCTGTTATGGAGCACGTTGAGCTTGCGGGTGTTCACTCCGGCGACTCTGCCTGCATCCTGCCCAGCGTTCACATCTCTCCGGAGAACGTTGCCACCATTAAGGAATACACCTGCCGCATTGCAGAAGAGATGCACGTACAGGGCCTGATGAACATGCAGTACGCCATTGAAAATGGCCGTGTATTCGTTCTGGAAGCCAATCCCCGTGCCTCCCGTACCGTTCCTCTGGTCAGCAAGGTCTGCAACATCCGTATGGTTCCTCTGGCCACCGAGATTATCACTGCCGACCTCACCGGTCGTCCTTCTCCCGTTCCCGGTCTGAAGGAGCAGGATATTCCCTACTACGGTGTTAAGGAAGCAGCCTTCCCCTTCAATATGTTCCAGGAAGTCGACCCCATCCTTGGACCTGAGATGCGTTCCACCGGCGAAGTCCTTGGTCTTGCTCCCACCTATGGCGAAGCATTTGTTAAGGCACAGGAAGGCGTTCAGTCTCCCCTGCCCCACTCCGGCACCGTTCTGATCACCGTGAACGACCGTGACAAGGCTGAAGTGGTTGAGCTCGCCAAGATCTTCCATGAAGACGGATTTAAGATCGTTGCTACCGGCCGCACCTTTGAACTAATCAGCAATGCAGGCATTCCCGCCAAGAAGATCAAGAAGGTCTTCGAAGGCCGCCCCAACATTCTGGATGCCATCACCAACGGCGAGATCGACATGATCGTCAACAGCCCCGTCGGTAAGGCCAGTGTGAACGACGACAGCTACATCCGCAAGTCCGCCATCAAGCACAAGATCCCCTACATGACCACCATGGCAGCCGCTCTCTGCACCGCAAAGGGTCTGCGTACCATTCTGCAGCGCGAAAACGGCCAGGTTGAGTCCCTTCAGGCTCTGCATGCCTCCATCAAAGATAAGGCATAAGTCTTTTTACAAAACGCACCCGAGATCCCAAGGATCTCGGGTGTTTTCTTTTTCAGGGCTTGAGATGCGCCGTTTTTTTTATTATAATGGCAAAAGAAATTCCGCGGGCAGCGCGCTGCCTGCCGAAAAGGAGCTCATAGAATGAAAAAACGTTTCGCTCTGCTGCTTTGCCTGGTTCTTTGCGTGTCCCTGTTGGGGGGATTGGGCATTTCGGCCTGGGCAGATTTTAATTATACGGTTGGCCAGGATGTAAACTGGTGCGTAGACCAGGTTCAGGATGAAAACGGGATCAGCGACGTTACCATTACTGCCGGCAGCTGTCCCGGCCTTTCCTTAAAGCTGAACGAAAAGCGCGATGGCGTTTTCCTGCAGGGAAAACCCTCTGCTGTGGGCACCTACACCATCAGCTTTCGGTCAGACTATTCCGACGGCACTTATTTCGACAACACACTCACCATTCACGTGACCGGCCAGCCCAAAAATGTAACCGATAATATCAGCTGCAATTCCGGCGTTCCCTTTTCCAAATGTGTTTATTCGCCCTATGGCCAGCTGGATAACGTAAACGAGACCTGGAACGGCCTTACTCTGCACAATACTAAAATCGGCGATAAATATGGCCTTTGGCTGGACGGCACCCCCGCTGCCGTGGGCACCCATACCTTCTCCGTTTCCGGCATTGACGACGGCGATTATTACGACTGCACCTTTAAGATCAACGTTACGGTTGCCGCAGGCGAACTGAAGATCACCAAAAGCCCTACCAGTGAATTCACCCAGGAGGGCGGCAAAGCCCTGTTCATCTCCTCTGCCGAAAACTATTCCAAAATGGAATGGCGGATCGTGACCGCTGATGGCAGCAACTGCTGGCGCGGAAAAAGCGAAGTGGAAGGCTACTTCTATGGCGTAAGTTTTTACTCCTATAAAAACGACAGCGGTCAGGAGTGTCTCTCCCTCAGCAACATTCCCTCCAGCATGGATGGCTATGTAGTCCAGACCAAGTTCTGGACGCTTGACGGCAACGACTACAAGCTTACCGACCAGAAATGCATGCTGGGTGTTGAAGCAGCCAAGCTGAATACCCCTGTGATCACCTCGCAGCCCACCGGTGCAGAAGCCGTTTTGGGCACAGAAACCACGCTGTTTGCCTCTGCCTCTGTTACCGACGGCACCCTGCGCTATCAGTGGTACCGCAACACCTCCGAAAGCACTTCCGGCGGCAAAAAGATCGACGGGGCAACCGCCTCCAGCTACACCGTTCCCCAGACCGAAGGAACTGTTTACTACTACTGCTCTGCCTGGGCCAGCAAAGATACCAAGATCAGCGATCCCGTATACACCCGCATCGTTGCAGTCACGTATGCTGCGCCTGTTGTAACTCCCAGCCCCGAGCCCACACCTGCTCCCACCCCGATTCCGGTTGCCCCCACCCCCGGCGTGGATCCGGTTCCCACTTCTGCCATCACTCCCACCCTTGCCCCCGCAAAAAAGGACCACACCGTTCTGTTTGTGATCTGCGGGCTGATTGGCCTGCTGGCGGTATGCGGCACAGTCGTTTTCCTTGTGGTGTATAAATCCAGCCTGGAATACGAGGATGACGAGGATGACGAGGAAGAAGATGAGGAAGACAGCCTGAAAGATTTTCATCTTCACTAAGCCTTGCGGAAAGGAAAGAGAACCATGAATAAATATATAGAAAAAGCCCAGGCGCTGCGCAGCGACCCGGCCGTTCACTACAATTGCGCACAAAGCGTTGTTATGTGTTTTGCCGCAGAATGCGGCCTGAGTGACGAGCAGGCTCGTCTGCTCACGGCTCATTTTGGCAGCGGAATGAAAATGGGCGAAATGTGCGGCACCATTACCGGCGGCCTGATGGTGATCGGCATGCTTGGCGGAGGCGATGCGGAATATCGCGCCTTTACTGCCGGCATCAAAGAGCGTCACAACGGCCTTGTCCGCTGCGCCGATCTGCTGCGGGAAAATGTGCACAGCCCCAGTGAAAAAAAGCCCCACTGCGATGGCCTTGTATACGAAGCCGTGCAGGCTGTGGCCGAGCTGATGCACCTGGTGTAATTACACAAACTCATAAGCTGAACAAGAGCTGTTCCCGTGCCGGGAACAGCTCTTGTTTTTTCAAAATTCGTCAGTTATTCAGCAGAACGCAGCGCTTTTGGTTTACATAAGTCATAGTTTGCTTTTCTCCGCACAGTTTTTCAGTCACCCTGTTTCAGATAGACCCTGCACTCATAAGGCCGCAGCACCCCCGGCTCTTCGTCCGGATAGCTGCCTAACAAAAGCTCTCCGGATGTAAAGCCTTTCGGCATCCGGAACCGCTCTGCTTTTGATGAAAAGGAACAGACTACCAGCAATTGCTGCTGTTTTGTCTGCCGCAGATACATATACAGTCGGTTAGAAAGCGGGTGCAATTCCCGGTAGATTCCATCCTTTACAACCGGAAGCGCCTTTCGCAAGGCAATTGCTTTGCGGTAGAAATTCAGCACCGATTCGGGATCATTCTCCTGTTGGGCAACATTGATCTCTGTATAATTTCGGTTTACATAAAACCATGGTTTTCCTGATGTGAATCCTGCGTTTTCTTCATCGCTCCACTGCATAGGGGTGCGTGCAGAATCTCTGGAAGCCTGATGCAGCTTGGGAAGTCGCCTGGATTCCGGAAGATTCCGGTACTGGTTTCGGGTCTGCACATCTTCATACATATCGCTGTGCTCGGGGTACCAGCTGGTCATGCCGATCTCCTGACCCTGGTAAACAAAAGGTGTGCCTTTTAAAAACAGATAAGCTGCCGCCAAAGATTTCGCGCTTTCCGCACGGTATTGTTCGCTGCCATAGCGGGATACAACACGCGGATGGTCATGGTTTTCCAGATACAGCATGTTCCATGCTTTTCCTTCCAGCTTGTTCTGCCAGCTGCTGAATGCTCTTTTCATGCGCCGCAATGAAAAAGGAAGGTGGAAATAATCCGAAAACAGGCAGTCGGCGCACATACACTGAAACTGAATCATCATATCGATCTCGCTGTTCGGCGTTTCGCGGATATATTCCAGTGCTCGCTTTGGCCACACCAGCGGTGCTTCCGCCAGAGTCATGCAATCGTAATGGCTCAGCACATCCGTTCGGAATTCCGAAAGATACTCATGAATATGCGGTCCGTGATTATATTTGGGCATACCCTTGTATACCGGAAACAGGTGATCATCCGGCAGCCCCTCTGCCTTGGAAATATAGGTGATCACGTCCTCGCGAAAGCCATCCACTCCCAGCTCCAGCCAAAAGCGAAGCACCTTCTTTACCTCTTCTCGTACCAGCGGGTTATCCATGTTCAGGTCCGGCTGCTTAACAGCAAACAGGTGCAGGTAGTATTCTCCGCGCAGCGGATCATACTGCCAGGCTTTCCCTTCAAAGTTGCTGTCCCAGTTGTTGGGCAGTTTTCCGTTGGCTTTCTTTGGCCGCCAGATGTAATAATCCGTATAAGGGTCAACGCGGCGGCGGCTTTTCTGGAACCATTCATGCTCATCGCTGGTGTGATTCACAACCAGGTCCATGATCACCTTCATTCCCCTGGCATGTGCTCCATCCAGCACCTTGCGGAACCATTCCATACCTCCATATTCTGCAGCAATATTCATGTAATCCGAAATATCATAGCCGCAGTCGATTCCGGGCGAAGGATACAGCGGCGAAAACCAGATTCCATCGGCGCCAAGCGACTGAATATAATCCAGCTTCTCATACACACCCTGCAGGTCGCCGATCCCGTCCCCATTTCCATCGCAGAAGCTGCGGGGCCAAATCTGGTAAAAAACCATATCCTTATACCATCTTGTGCGTTCCATACCTGCTCCTCCCGTTTTTTCCTCAGTTTAGCACATTTGCTGCAAATCGTCATGCTTGCATTTCATTGACTTAGCCTTGCCGAATCGCTACAATAAAAGAAAAAACACGAAAAGGGGTTTCGCTATGATCCTGAAAAATGATTCCCTCTTTTATCTGAATTCCGAGGCTCTGTGCTGCATCCTGCGTCTGACCGGCCGCGGTCAGCTGGAGCTGATCCATTTTGGCTCCCCGGTGGAACCGGAGGATGCGGAGGCACTTGCCTGCAAACAGGGTACCGGCTGGGGCTGCAGCACCCTGCCGGCAGAAGATGCTCCCTGCCTAGATGTACTTCCGCTTGCCTGGAGCAGCAGCGGCAAGGGAGACTATCGCGAGTCTCCCATTGAGCTGGAAAACTGCTCCGGCCCGGTGGCTGCCGAATTTCATTATGTTTCCCACCGGGTCCTCGCGGAGTCTGTGCCTATGGAATGCAGCCTGCCCCAGGCAAAGGGCAACGCCGAAACACTGGAGCTTTCATTCGCCAGCGGCGACCTGCTGCTTAAGCTGTATTTCACGCTGATGGGCGGAGTGCTGCTGCGCCGCAGCGTGCTGGAAAACCATGGCAGCCAG
>JAKSSN010000055.1 GCA_024403095.1 Oscillospiraceae bacterium | reverse complement strand
TACAATGTTTCCACCAGCCTCATCAGCAAAAAAGGCGGCATCGACACTGCCACCGGAACCCCCCTGGCCCTTGGTGCTGCGGTGGGCGGCATTCTGGGCAAACAGCTGTTCCAAATGATCAGGGCCGCCACGGGAAAAGATGGCATCGTTGGCGCTGTACAGTCTGCACTGCTGCTGCTTCTTGTTGCAGGCACTCTCATCTACACGCTGAAGAAAAGCGGTATTCAGACCAAAACCATTACCAGCAAGCTGGTCTGTGCTGTGATCGGTCTGGCTCTTGGCTTCTTTTCCAGCTTTCTTGGCATTGGCGGCGGCCCCTTCAACCTGGTCGTATTCCACTACTTCCTGAGCATGGATACCAAAAAAGCGGCAGCCAACAGCCTGTATGTGATCCTGTTCAGCCAGGCTTCCAGCCTTCTGCTCACGCTGGTCCGCGGCAGTGTGCCTCCCTTTGAGCTTGGCATGCTGATCTTTATGGTAATAGGCGGCGTAGGCGGCGGAATCGTGGGCAAAAAGCTGAACGCACGGCTGAGCGTGAAAGGTGTTGACAAGCTGTTTTTAGGCCTTCTGGTGCTGATAATTCTCATCTGCATCTTTAACGTGTACCGTTACCTTGCCATGTAAATAGTCAAAAAAATACAAAACTAACAAGAAACCCCGCTGGCATATAAGCCAGCGGGGTTTTGTTTTTATCCAACTGTTTTCAGCTGAGCAGCATGGCGTCGTTTTCCACCTGCACGCCGGAGATCTCGGCAAACTTGTCCATCAGGTCCTTTTTGGTGAGCTTTTTCTTTTCTTCGCCGCATACATCAAAAATGATCTGGCCGTTGTTCATCATGATCAGGCGGTTGCCGTGGGCAATGGCATCGCCCATGTTGTGGGTGATCATGAGCGTGGTGAGCTGGTCGCGGGAAACGATCTCGTCGCTGAGGTCCAACACCTTTTTGGCGGTGGCAGGGTCAAGAGCGGCGGTGTGCTCGTCCAGCAGCAGCAGCTTGGGGCTGCGGAGCGTTGCCATAAGCAGTGTGAGTGCCTGGCGCTGGCCGCCGGAAAGAAGGCCGACCTTGGTGGTCATACGGTCTTCCAGGCCAAGGCCCAGGATCTTCAGCTTTTCGTGGTATTCTTCCTTTTCGGCCTTGGTCACGCCCCAGCGCAGGCCGCGCTTCTGGCCGCGGCGGGCTGCCATGGCAAGGTTTTCGATGATCTGCATATCCGGGGCAGTGCCCATCATGGGGTCCTGGAACACGCGGCCGATCAGCAGGGCACGCTCGTGCTCCTGCAGGGCAGTGATGTCGCTGCCGGCCAGAGTGATCTTGCCCTCGTCCACGGGCCAAACACCGGCAATGGCGTTAAGCATGGTGGATTTGCCGGCTCCGTTGCCGCCGATGACGGTGACGAAATCGCCGGGGTTCAGGTGCAGATTCAGGTGGTTCAGAGCGGTTTTCTGGTTGATGGTGCCTTTATTGAAGGTTTTGGAAATGTTTTTCAGTTCAAGCATTTTTCTCGGCCTCCCGGTTCATTTTTTTCAGCCGCAGGAAGGAGTTCTTACTCTGGGCACGCAGATAGGGCACAGCCAGGAAGATGGCAACCACAACAGCGGTGAGCAGCTTCATGTCGTTGGCCGGGAACTTGAGCCACAGAACAAATACATAAACCAGGTAATACACAATGCCGCCCAGCACAACAAAGCTCAGGCGCCACACAAAATTCTGGCGCTTGCCAATGATCGCCTCGCAGAGCACTTCGCCGATGATCACAGCAGCCAGGCCCACCACAATAGCGCCGCGGCCCATGTTTACATCCGCAAAGCCCTGGAACTGGCTGAGCATACCGCCGGACATGGCAACCAGGCCGTTGGAGATGGCCAGACCAATGACCTTCATGGCATTGGTGTTAATGCCCTGTGCGCGGGACATGTTGGGGTTGTTGCCGGTGGCGCGCAGAGCGCTGCCGTGCTCGGTGCCCAGGTACCAGTAGACCACTGCCACGATCACCGCGCAGATCACAGCGCAGATGGCAATGGTGCGGCCGATCACACGCATGTTGGAGGTGATATCCAGCGTAACGCTGTTCACGTTAATGGCCTGGTTGGCCTTGCCCATGATGTTCAGGTTAATGGAATAAAGGGAGATCTGGGTAAGGATACCTGCCAGAATGGCCGGGATGCCCAGCTTGGTGTGCAGCAGACCCGTTACGATGCCCGCCAGAACACCGGCGGCAAACGACGCCAGCAGCGTTGCCCAGGGATTCCAGCCTGCCAGGATCAGCATGATGCTGACGGCACCGCCGGTGGCGAAGGAACCGTCCACGCTCAGGTCTGCAAAATCCAGCATGCGGAAGGTGAGATAAACACCCAGAGCCATAACGCCCCAGATCAGGCCCTGTGCAATGCCGCCGGGGCAGGCATTCAGCAGTGCACCGACGCGCAGAGAAGCAAAATAAGATGCCATATACTGTACCTCTTTAAATCGCAATAAATTAACAGGCTATATTATAACAGAAAGGACGGTTTGAGGAAAGCCTCAAACCGTCCTTTTTATTACTTTTTATGTCCTAAAGCAGGAAATCAGGCCTTGGGCTCAACAGCGGTGAAGCCTTCGGGCATTGCAAAGCCGATTGCCTCAGCAAATGCGGGGTTGTATTCCTTAACAGGATCGCTTGCATAGCCGATGGGCATCTTGGAAACGTCAGCCTTGTTGGTGAGGATGTCAACTGCCATCTGGCCGCAGACATAACCGATGTTGTAGTAGCTGATGGAAACGGTTGCAAGACCGCCATTTGCCATCATGTTCTCTTCGCCGCAGATAACGGGGATGTTGGCAGGCTGGCAGACGTTGGCAACGATGGTCATGTTGGAAGCAGCGGTGTTATCGGTGGGGATGTAAAGAGCATCAGCGCCTTCGATTGCAGCGGTGATAACAGCCTGCATATCGTTGGAATCAGCAAAGGTGAATACTTCGGTAGCAACACCCTTGGCATCCATGCAAGCGACGAAATCGTCAGCCTGAACAACGGAGTTTGCCTCAGCGGAGCAGTAAACAACAGCAACCTTCTTTGCCTCGGGAACCAGTTCCATGGTCAGGTCAGCGTAGAGCTGGCCGGGAACGCCGTCGGAAGTACCGGAAACGTTGATGCCGGTGCCTGCTGCGGGATCCATATCGGGATCAGCAAGAGCGGTGCCAAAGTCGGTAACGGAGGTGGCCAGAACGGGGATCTCGGTGGTGGCTGCAACAGCTGCCTGCAGGGCGGGAGTTGCGTTTGCCATGATCAGGTCGACCTTGTTGGAAACAAAGCCGGTTACGATGGTGGAGCACATTGCGGAGTCGCCGGAAGCATTCTGAAGATCGAATGCAACGTCGTCACCCAGCTTTTCCTTAACAGCATCCATAAAGCCCTGAGTTGCTGCATCAAGAGCATCGTGCTGCAGGAGCTGGCAGATACCGATGGTGTACTTGGGGCCCTTTGCGGTGTTGCCGCAGGCGCAGAGTGCAACGATCATGCACAGTGCAAGAACAAGTGCGAGAATCTTTTTCATTTTGTTTCTCCTTCATAAAAAATTAACCGCCCGGCGATATCTGCCGGACGGTGTTTTACAAGTTTTGTTAAACCCTGTATTCAGCCACGACAAATATCCCCGTTACCTTTTCTTAAACGAAAAGGAAAAAGGGCGAAAGCTGAACTTAAATACGTTTGTCATATGGCGCATGCTCATAGGACTTCCTCCAGGATTTATTGGGTGTAATTTAGCACTTTGTGGTGCTAAAGTCAATACTTTTTTAGCAGCCCGCAGGGAAATACCTGCGGGCTGTGGAATTTAACCATACTATTACTGGCCGTCGGGATCATCGCGGTCGATGACCTCGTAGCGGCGGGTGGGCTCGCCGGGGGCTGCCTGCACATCGCGGCGGATGCGTTCCCGCTCGGCTCTGCGGCGCTGCTCGGCCATCTTTTTGCGCTTGAGATGGCGGCGGCGGAGCTGGCGGTAGCGGATCACCAGAGCAAGATACAGGGCAAAGAACAGCAGCAGAATGGTGACGATCACCTTGAACCAGGTGTGGTCCACAAAGTTGTGCAGTTGCTGCTTCATATATTCGCCGCGGCTGAGTTCTACATCGGAGTTGTTCACCAGCTTTACGGTGCAGTAAACTTCGTCGTTGATGTATACGGTAGCCTCGCCCAGCACAGTGCCGGCAGCGATGGGAGCTACCGGATTTTCGTCGTAAATGGTAATGTCGGTGCGAACATCATCGTCCGTGATGTCCTTGGGCACCAGAAGCGTTACATCCGTCTGCGGACGGAGGATGGCCACTCCGCTGCCGGCAGCCATTGCCACATCCAGGCGGGCGATTGCGGCCGAAGTGGTGAGGACCGGGCGATAGGCAAAGTTATCGAAGCCCCAGGTATAAAGCTTGATGGCATCCACAAAGTTGCCGTGGTCGGTGCGGCTGGAGTTGTTGGGGCCTTCGCAGCCCATGATCACGGAAAGCAGACGCACGCCGTCCATCTCCGCGGCGGAGGTGAGGCAGTAGCCGGCCGCACGGGTGTAGCCGGTTTTAATGCCGGAGGCATAGGGGTACAGGTAGTTGCCGCCATAAATGGAGCCGCTGCTGATGAGGGCGTTGGAGTTTGCCAGCGTGCGCTCGGGAGAGAAGCGGGTGGCAGGCACGGTGTAGGTTGCGGTGTTGGCCACGGCCATAAACAGGCTGTGGCGCATGACCTCAAGGCTGAGGAGATAAAAATCGTAAGCGGTGGTGTAGTGATTGGAATCCGTGAGGCCGTTGGTGTTGTTGAAGTGGGTGGAATTCATGCCCAGCTCTTCGGCGCGCTGGTTCATGCGGCCTACAAATTCGCTGATGCTGCCGCTGATGTTCACAGCCAGGCAGTTGCATGCCTCGTTGGCCGACTGCAGCAGGGCGCAATACATCAGATCGCCATAGGTGAGCACTTCGCCGGGCTGAATGCCGGCCGTACTGCTGTCTTCATCCATGCCGATGCGGCAGTCGGAAGGGGCAGTGACCTCGTCATCCATGCTGCGTTCGCCTCGCTCCACCATCTCGGTGGCGATGAGGATGGTCATCATTTTGGTAAGGCTGGCAGGATGCACCTGTGTGTTCATGTTTTTGGAATAAAGGATACGGCCGGTATCGGCATCGGCCAGAATGATCGCGTTGCCGGTAACAGCGGGATCATCCAGTGCATAAGCCGAGGGGGCAAAGCCGGCAAGCACCAGGCAAAAGATCAGGATCAGGGGCAGAAACTTTATTTTTTTCATTTTTGTCTCCCGTTTTATCAGGAATGTGATATAGTATTGTAAAAAGAGTGCATACTCGTTCATATTATTCTATGATTATATCGCCTGCCCTGTTAAATTGCAACCGCAAACCATGTTTTCTGTGCCGGGGCAGGATCCGAAAGGGCCGCTTGCCCATGCGTAACCGATTTGCCATACTCTATATTTCCGCCCTGCTGGTGCTGCTTGCCGCGGTGCTGTTCTGCATGACCCGGCCGCCCCGGGCTCTTCAGGTGCACACCGAGCATTCCGTGCCCCGGGCCGAGATCATGACCGGGCGGGATGATCCCCGCATCCCCCATGTGGAATTTCTTCCCGGGGAACGCATCAACATCAACACCGCCGGCGAAGCCGAGCTGCAGCGCCTGCCTGGCATCGGCCAGGAGCGTGCCCGGGCGATCATCGCCTGGCGGGAGACCCACGGCAGTTTTTCCGCCTGCCGCGAGCTGATGGACCTGCCGGAGATCACCGCTGCTGTTTATGCCCAGATAGAAAACCGCATCACTCTGGAGTGATGAAAGGAGAACACGAATTTATGAGGATCCTGGTTGTTGACGACGAAAAACTGCTGGTAAAAGGCATTAAATTCAACCTGGAAAACGAAGGCTACACCGTGGATGCCTGTTACGACGGCGAAGCTGCCGTGGAGGCGGCAAAGGCCACCGAGTACGACCTGATCCTGCTGGACTGCATGATGCCCAAGAAAGACGGGCTGCAGGCCTGCCAGGAGATCCGCAGCTTTTCCACCGTGCCCATTATTATGCTCACCGCCAAAAGCGAGGGTTCCGACCTGCTGATGGGTTTTGAATCCGGAGCGGATGACTATGTGACCAAGCCCTTCAACATTCTTGAGCTGAAGGCCCGCATCCGTTCGCTGATCCGCCGCTCCACCATCACCGCCCAGAAGGAAGCGCCCAAAGCCGCCGGTCTGTTCCGCTTTGCCGATGTGGAGGTAGATCCCAACACCCGCAGCGTGCGCAAGGGCGGAAACAACGTGGAGCTTACCATAAAAGAATATGACCTGATCGAATTCCTGGTAAAAAACCCCGGCAAGGTATATACCCGCGAAAACCTGATGGACCTGATCTGGGGTTACGACTACATGGGCGATACCCGCACGGTGGATGTGCACATCCGCCGCCTGCGCGAAAAACTGGAACCGGATCCCGCCAGCCCGGAATACATTGTTACCAAATGGGGCGTGGGATATTACTTTAAAGCAGGTGCCGTATGCACAGTATAAGAACGCAGGTCTCGCTGTTTATTGCCCTGCTGCTGGTGCTGCTGCTTGCGGTGCTGAACACTTATCCCATCACCTCCTCCCGCGACCTGGTGGTGGATGAAAAGTATAACTCGCTCTCGAAGCAGGCCGCTGTGGTCTCGTCCTCGCTCTCGGGCCTTGACCGCCTGAGCCCCGAAGGCGTGAGCGAAGTGCTTTCGCTGCTGGATGTGACCGGCGTGCAGCGGCTGGTGATCATCAACGATGAGACCACCGTGCTTTACGACGGCCGGGGCCGCATCGGCCGCCCCACCGATCTGGAAGCCCTGCTGACGGCCCTGCAGACGAAAACCGTTTTTCACTCCAGTTTTACCGAGCAGGCCTTTGTGAGCGAATATGCCATGCCGGTGGTGATCAACAGCGCCACAGCCGGCGCCGTGTATCTTTATGAATACGACACCGATTCCGCCGCCATTATCTATGGCCTGAAGAATCAGGTGCGCACCCTTTCGATCCTGGTTTCTGTGGCCACGGCCATTATTGTGCTGGTGTTCATGTATGTGATGCTGCAGCGCATCCGCGACCTGGTAGCCTCGATGCGGATCGTGGCAGGCGGCGATTACCGCCACCGTCTTGCCGTGCGCGGCCGGGACGAGATCTCGGAACTGGGGCACGAGTTCAACCGGCTCACAGTGTGTTTGGATGAAAACGAGCAGCAGCGCCGCCGCTTTGTATCCGATGCCTCCCACGAGCTGAAGACCCCGCTGGCCGCCATCCGCCTGCTGACCGACAGCATTGTGCAGACGAACGACATGCCGCCCGAGATGGTGCGGGAATTTGTGGACGATATTGGCTCAGAAGCCGTGCGCCTGCAGCGCACCACAGAAAAGCTGCTGGCTCTCAGCCGCCTGGACGATGACATTCAGGTAATGCGCGAGCCCGTGGACGTGAGCCAGACGATCCTGGATGTTTGCAGCGCGCTGGCCCCCATTGCCGCCGAGCGGTCCGTTACGCTGAACACATCGCTGGAGGACGGCTGCGTGGTAATGGCCACGGTGGACGACATGTACCACATTGTGTTCAACCTGGTGGAAAACGCCATTAAATATAATCTGCCCGAGGGCAGCGTGAAGATCTGGCTGAACCAGGACGAGGTGGAGGTGCACGTGACGGTGGAGGACACCGGCATCGGCATTCCCGAAGCAGAACGGCTGAATATTTTCACCCGCTTTTACCGCATCGATAAAGCCCGTTCCCGGGAAGCCGGCGGCAGCGGCCTTGGCCTTAGCATTGTGCACGACACCGTGAAGGCCCACAACGGCACCATTACCGTGGGCTCCAACCGCCCGCAGGGCAGCCGCTTTATGGTGAGTTTTCCGCGGCCCACGCCGGAAGAAACCGGCATCTGACCCGGTGCTTTCCGCTTTGTTTCCGGGCTGTAATAAAATGCTTGCAAAAAAGACAGGCATACTGTAAAATGAATGAGTTAAATCATATAAATAATACTGGGAGGTCCCTTTTATGAGCACTATTACCGCAGGCGATTTCAGAAACGGCGTTCTGTTTGAAAATGAAAACGGCCAGCCCATGCAGGTTGTTGAATTCCAGCATGTTAAGCCCGGCAAAGGCGCAGCTTTTGTCCGCACCAAGATGAAGAACGTCATCACCGGCGCTGTTACCGAAACTTCTTTCAACCCCACCGCAAAGTTCGAGACCGCCACCGTAGAGCGCATGACCGCTGAATTCAGCTACGCTGACGATAACCTCTACTACTTCATGAACCCCGAGACCTACGAGCTCGAGCCTGTTGACGGCAGCGTTCTGGGCGACAACTTCAAGTTCGTTAAGGAAAACATGGAATGCACCATCCTGTCCTACAAGGGCAAGGTCTTCTCCGTTGAGCCTCCCTTCTTTGTGGAGCTGGAAGTTACCGAGACCGACCCCGGTTTTGCCGGCAACACCGCTACCAACGCTCTCAAGCCCGCTACTCTTGAGACCGGCGCTGAGATCAAGGTTCCCCTCTTCATCGAAGTTGGCGAAATGATCAAGATCGACACCCGTACCGGCGAGTATCTGTCCAGAGCATAAGTTACAAGTTAATTTTCAGGGGGGATGCAGCATGGTATCCCCCCTGTTTCTATTCACAACACCCTGAATATTATTAAGGAGGCTGTATTATGACGATTGTTGAAAAAGCTGCATATCTGAAGGGGCTTACCGACGGCCTGGGCATCGACCCCGCCTCCGGAGAAGGCAAACTCTGGAACGCACTGAACGACCTGCTGGGCGACATCGCCCACGAAATCGAGGACCTGCAGAGCACCAACCTTGACATGGCAGATGTGATCGACGAGATCGGCGAAGAGCTGACTTATCTGGAAGAGCTGACCTGCGACCTGGACAGCCCCGAAGATTTTGAGCCCATCACCGATGATGACGATGATCTGGAGCTCCTCTCCCTGGACGAGGACGAAGACGACCCTGACATTGATGTGGAAGTTTTTGAAATGGCCGACCTGAATCCCAACGGCATTCAGCTGGAAGACGGCGACGTGATCTACGACGGCGTGGTTTACGACCTCACCTGCCCTTCCTGCGGCGAAGAGATCACCATCGACGAGGAAACTCTGGCCGAAGGCTCCATCAAGTGCCCCGTATGCGGCGAGCTGCTGGAGTTTGAGCTGGAAGGCGACGACTGACCCACACATTCCCGGAGGAACACCGCACATGGCTTTGGATCCCGCAACCTTTGATTCCATTCATTTTGATCTGGAACACCGAAAATACTATAATGCCGACCGGGTGAACCGGGTGCTGGAAGAACTGCGCAGCGAGGCGCTGGAGCTTACGGAGCGGAATCTCACGCTGCAGGAGCAAAATTGCGCGCTGCGGGAGCAGAACCTCACGCTGCAGGAACAGAACAGCGACCTGCAGGAGCTGCTGCGCGCCCACGAGGACCGCGCCAGAGAGATCAGCACCGCGCTGATCGACGCACGCGCTGCTGCCGGGCGCATCCTTGCCGATGCCAGAGAAGAGGCCGCAAACATCGTTGCCGATGCCAAAATGAAGGCTGCAAAGGAAAACGCCCGCCAGTGGGAAGACCGCTCCGCGCTGGAGCAGGACCTGCGCCGCAAATCCGGCCAGCTGGAGCTGCTGATCGGCCGTGTGGAAGGCATTTACGCCAACATACGCCAGCAGTACGAGGATATGCTGGAGGCTGCCAACCGCGACTGGCAGGATTTTCTGTGTGCGCTGCCCGACGAGCTGGTGGACACCCTGCCGGCCGATGTGGACGTGGAAGAGCCCCTGGATGCCGTGCCTGCCGACCTGGGCGACCGTATCCGGAGCATCGCCGACCCGATGCTTTAAAAAAAAAAAAAAAAAAAAACGGACCTTTCGGTCCGT
>JAKSSN010000054.1 GCA_024403095.1 Oscillospiraceae bacterium | reverse complement strand
CCGGTCATGGCAGGCTACCTGACTCTGGGCACGGCCTTTGGCCTGCTGATGGTCTCCTCCGGTTACCACCCGGTGTGGGCCTTCCTGATGAGCGTGCTGGTGTTTGCCGGCTCTGCCCAGTTCCTGGGCGTGGGACTGCTGGTGGCAGGGGCATCTCTGCTGCAGGTGGCAGTGCTTACCTTTATATTAAATTTCCGCCACTTCTTCTATGGCCTTTCCATGCTGGTAAAATACCGCGGTACAGGATGGAAAAAATGGTACCTGATGTTCGGTCTTACGGACGAGACCTATGCCATCCTCTCCACGCAGGAACCGCCTGCCGGAGTGGACCGCCACGCGTTCTACATGGCCGTAACCGCCATGAACCAGAGCTACTGGGTAGGCGGCTCTCTGATCGGTGCCCTGGCCGGCACGCTGATCCGTTTCAATACCGCGGGTCTGGATTTCGCCATGACGGCCCTGTTTGCTGTGCTGGTGGTGGAGCAGTGGAAAGCCCATAAAAACCATTTCCCCGCGCTGCTGGGCTTTGGCGTGATTTTGGCTTCGCTGCTGATCTTTGGCCCGGATAATTTCCTGATTCCCGGCCTGGTGGTCATTTCTGCTCTGCTTCTTATCCTGCGCAAACCCCTGCGTATTGACCAAGAGGAGGAAAACGCATGAACACCTATGTATTTGGCGTGATCCTGGTAATGGCAGTGGTCACTTATCTCATCCGTATGGTACCCTTTTTCCTGTTTGACCGCGGCGGCAGCCTGCCCAAGTGGGTGGAATACCTGGGCAAAGTACTTCCGGCGGCAATTATGAGCGTGCTGCTGGTGTACTGCGTGCGCAGTGTGGACCTGGCCGGCGGCAGCCACGGCATTCCCGAACTGGTGGGCATCGGCGTGGCAGTGGGCCTGCATGCCTGGAAGCGCAACACCCTGCTCAGCATTGCCGTGAGCACCGTGATCTATATGCTGCTGGTGCAGCTGGTGTTTGCCTGATCAGAGAACCTTAAATATAATAGATACAAAACCGGGAGGAAACACAATGAAGACCATTTATACCAACGCAAAAGTGTATACCGGCACTCTGCCCCTGCAGCAAGCCTTCAGCGAAGAAAACGGCGTGATCTGCGCGGTGGGCAGCAATGCCGAGCTGCTGCAGACCTGTGCAGAAGGCGACCAGGTCGTTGACCTGAAGGGCGGCTTTGTGTGCCCCGGCTTTATCGACAGCCACATGCATGTGCTGAATTACGGAAAATTCCTGCAGAATGCAGACCTTTCTCAGCATACTGATTCGCTGGAAGGCATGCTGGCCTATGTCAGCGAATTTGCAGCCCAGCATCCCCCCAAGGGAAACGAGTGGATCATCGGCCGCGGCTGGAACCACGACTATTTCACCGACACCCACCGTATGCCCACCCGCTGGGACCTCGACCGCATCTCCACCGAATACCCTGTGGTGCTCACTCGCTGCTGCGGCCATGCCCTTACCATTAACAGCAAAGCCATCGAGCTCCTTGGCCTTACCGCCGATACGCCCCAGCCGGAAGGCGGCGCCATTGGCATTGTGGACGGCCAGCCGGACGGCATTGTGCTGGATAACTCCATGAACATGGTGTATGAGGCAATTCCTCTGCCGGATAAGGAAAGTGTAAAGCAGATGATCCGTCTCAGCTGCAAGGCACTGAACAAAGTCGGCATCACCGAGGCCCATTCCGACGATTATGAGTCCTATCCCGCCCTGCCCTGGCAGCTGGTGAAAGAGGCCTTCGAAGAGCTGGAAGCTGACGGCACTCTTACTGTGCGCATCTATGAGCAGAGCAATTTCCCCACCCTGGAAGGACTGAAGGAATTTGTTGCTGCCGGCAATAACACCTGTGTAGGTACCCCCATGTTCCGAACCGGCCCCCTGAAGATCGTTGGGGATGGTTCGCTGGGCGCCCGCACGGCCTATATGTCCGCCCCCTATGCCGACGATGCCTCCACCTGCGGTTTCCCCCTGTTTAACCAGCAGGAGCTGGACGACATGATCGGCTATGCCCACAGCATCGGCATGCAGGTGGCTGTACACTGCATTGGCGACAAGAGCGTGGACATGGTGCTGGATGCCGTGGAAAAGGCACAGAAAGCCAACCCGTGCGCCGACCATCGCCACGGTATTGTGCACTGCCAGGTCACTCGTGCCGACCAGCTGCAGCGCCTGGTCGACATGAACATGCACATCTATGCCCAGTCCATTTTCATCGACTACGACAGCCACATTGTGGAAGCCCGTGTGGGAAAAGAAAAGGCATCCACCAGCTACAGCTGGAAGACCCTTCTCCAGGGTGGCCTTTCTGTTTCCAACGGCACCGACTGCCCGGTGGAACGCCCCGACCCGCTGCGTTCCATGCAGTGCGCCGTGACCCGCCGCAGCCTGAACCAGTCCAACCAGCCCTATCTGCCCCACGAGGCATTCACCGTGCAGGAAGCCCTGGATTCCTATACCATCCATGGTGCCATCGCCAGTTTTGAGGAAAACGGCAAGGGCCGTATCCTGCCCGGCTATGTGGCAGACTTTGTGGTGCTGGGTCAGGATCCTTTCCAGACCGATGCCGAAGCACTGAAGGACATCCCTGTAATGGCCACCTACCTGAGCGGTAAAAACGTCTACAGTGCCTGATAAGTACCGAATAAGAAAAAGCAGCCGCCGGATCTACTTCCGGCGGCTGTTTTATGTTGTTCAGGTGCTGTATTGCAGGTCGAATATTGCATCGGTATCCAGTGTGCTGAAATACCGTTCCTCCAGCGGAATCCAGCGGGCGGCAAATTCCTGCGCCTTTTCTGCGCTGCTGCGCTGCGTAATGCGCGCCAGCTGGGTAGAAAGGTCGGTGGTGAGGAAAACGCGAAGGTCGTAATAGCCGCGCAGATGTGCGTTGCAGCTGTAGGAACCTTCCACGATCACAAGCGGCGTGGGCCGGATCAGCCGACCGGGGCAGGGCTGAAACGTGCGGTGGTCAAAGGGGCGCAGCAGGAATTCTGACCGCGTTTTCAGGGGCGTCAGTACCTCGTCAATAAAGCGCTCGTAGTCCACGTTTCCGCCGGGAGCGGAAAGACGTTCCTGTGTGCGCTGCTCGGCCCGCAGATAAAAATCGTCCATGTGCAGCACGGTGCAGCCAAAATGTTCGCCGAGCCGGTTCCCCAGCGTGGTTTTGCCGGAGCCGCAGCGGCCGTCAATGGCAAGGGTGAGCGTCTTTTGCTTTTGCAGCAGCTGGTCGATGCGGGGGCAAAGGTCCTGGAATGGGTCAAGCATAGGGGGTGGCTCCTTTCAGCCTGAAATGGTACGGAATACCTGTATTATACGCCTGCAATGGCAAAAAGAAAAGGCGCAGCCAAATGGCTGCGCCTTGCAGTTTTTAGTTTGGGTTGCAATTACACGGTGCGGCGCTTGTCGATGTAAACCGGATAATCTGCGTCGCCCTTCAGTTCCTTGCCTTCGGAGATGGTAACATTCTTGTCGGTAATCACGTACTCCAGCTTTGCGTTCTGGCCAACAACGGTATCCTGCATCAGGATGCAGTTTTTAACCACAGCGCCTTCCAGCACGTGAACGCCGCGGAACAGAATGCTGTTTTCCACTTCGCCGCGAATGGAGCAGCCATCAGCAGCCATAATGTTGCTGACCTTGCAGCAGGAATGGTAGGAAGTGGGGTTGTCGTCGCGGATCTTGGTGTAGACCGATGCGCCGGCAAACAGTGCATCCAGGTTCTTCGGATCCAGCAGCTTCATGTTTTCATCAAAGTAGGACTTGATGTCGCTGATGCGTGCGCAGTACTGCTTTACTTCGTAACCGCAGACCTTCAGTTCGTTCAGGCGAGGGATAAGGATATCGCGCTCAAAGGAGTTGGCGCCGCGCAGGAAGCCAGTGTTGATCAGGTCGATCAGCAGCTCGCGTTTGAGGATGTAAACATTGTGGGAGAAGTTGTGCTCGCCCTTGTTGTGCAGGTTGATCAGAATGTTGGTGATGCGGCTTCCATCCATCTCAAAGCAGTAGTAGAAGCCTCTGTCGTTGGTCTCGGAACGGGTGATGCAGTCGGGGAACTCTTCCGTGGTGTATGCGATGGTAATGTCTGCACCGCTGGCCTTGTGGGTCTCGATCATGTCGGTGAAGTCGTAGTTGCAGGCAATGTTGGTGTCGGCCATCAGGATGTATTCTTCCTTCTGGCGGCGCAGGAAATCAATAATGCCGGCAAGAGCTTCTACACGGCTGTTGTAAAAACCGGATGCATTGGTGGAGTAAGGGGGGAAGATGTGCAGACCGCCCTGCTTGCGAACCAGGTCCCACTCACGGCCGGAGCCAAGATGGTCGGTGAGGGAGTTGTAGTTCTTGTTGGGCAGGATAAAAATATCGTCGATACCGGCATGGCTCATTGCGGAAAGCACAAAATCAACAATGCGGTAACGGGAAGCAAAGGGAATGGATGCCATAGAACGGAGGTTCGTCAGTTCGGGCACGACCTTGTCATAGGAGTTCGGGAAAAGAATACCCAGAACTTTTTCTTTTGAGCTGATCATACGGTTTCACCCTCCTTAACATCGTCTCTTACCATGGCGTTGGGGCCAACAATGGCGCCAGCACCAATCACTACGCCGTTGCCAATGGTGGCAACGCCCTTTTCGGTCTCGGTGGGCATTGCGCCAACCACAGCATTTTCGCCTACGGTAACATTTTCTGCAACAATGCAGTGCTTCACTTTTGCGCCAGCCTTAATTACGCTGCCGCCCATGATAACGGCATCTTCAATCTCGGCACCGGCTTCAACGGTAACACCTGCAAACAGAACAGAGTGCTTGATCTTGCCTGCGATGCGGCAGCCATCGGTGATCAGAGTATGATCCAGAACGGCACCGGCAGCCACGGTATGGCCAGTATAACCGCTGTTGCGGCTGAAGATCTTCCAGTTGGTGTCGAACAGGTTGATGCCGGATTCCTCCGGGTGCAGAACTTCCATGTTGGCTTCCCACAGGGAAGGAATGGTTCCAACATCCTTCCAGTAGCCGCTGAAGTGGTAAGCATACATTCTGCGGTTGTCACGCAGCAGGCTGGGGATGATGTCGTTGCCGAAGTCGTTGGAAGACTCGGGGTTGTTCTCGTCATCGATCAGGTACTTGCGCAGGATATCCCAGTTAAAGATGTAAATACCCATGGATGCCAGGTTGGACTTGGGATTTTTGGGCTTCTCCTGGAACTCGGTGATGCGGTCGTTCTCGTCAGCGACCATCAGGCCGAAGCGGGATGCATCTTCCCAGGGAACTTCCATAACGGAAACGGAGAACTCTGCATTCTTTGCCTTGTGGAAGGCCAGGAACTCGGAATAGTCCTGCTTGCAGATCTGGTCACCGGAAAGGATGATGACATACTTGGGATCGTAACGGTCGATAAAGGAAATGTTCTGGTAGATTGCATTTGCGGTGCCTTTGTACCAGTCGGATCCTTTTGCTTTCTGGTAAGGGGGCAGTACGTGAACGCCGCCGTATACACGGTCAAGATCCCAGGGCTGTCCGTTGCCGATGTATTCGTTAAGAACCAGGGGCTGGTACTGGGTGAGGATACCAACGGTGTCGATATCGCTGTTCACACAGTTGGAAAGCGGGAAGTCGATAATGCGGTATTTTCCGCCAAAGGGAACGGCTGGTTTTGCCAGCTTCTCAGTCAATGCGTAAAGGCGAGAGCCCTGTCCGCCGGCCAGAAGCATGGCGATCATTTCTTTGCCCATAAAAAAACACTCCTTATTTTTGCCAGTGGCATATTACTTTTGATAAATATTTACCTCGGAACTTTTTAAAGTGCCTGTTATAAATATGCTGTATTTTACCATTTCAGATGAACTAGTTCAATTCTTTCAAGCTCTTTTTCTTGCACAAAGATATTCAGCGAATTTTGTGAAGTTTGAATAAAATAGGAATCCGGAAACCATGCGCATTGTTCATTTTTTACCTAGTTTTTACAGGGCTTATGCCCCAAATGACCTTGTCAGCACCACGAAAAAAGGGCAGGATCCCAGGCTGCAAAACGTGGCAGCAGAAGCAAAGAAAACGCCCTGCAGATAACAGTTCTGCAGGGCGTTATGCAGCCAGTTGTGGTCAAAAAATGAGTCAGGCGGCTGGGCGTGAAGCGGAGCCAAAACCATTTTTAAGCCAAAAGACACAGAAAAAAGAAAATCGTCCGAAATGAAGAACATTTCGAACGATTTTACTTGGCGCAGAAGGAGAGATTTGAACTCTCGCGCGCTTTTTACACGCCTACTCCCTTAGCAGGGGAGCCCCTTCGGCCTCTTGGGTACTTCTGCAAGCCGACAACAGTCTCATGACTGCCCGAATAATATACCACAGGCATTTATGCTTGTCAACAGCTTTTTCCGCTGATGCTAAAGAAAACAGCCGCTGCCGGCAGGATGTTTCTGCGGCAGCGGCTGCAGCTTATTTTTGGGGAGCGGGGAGCAGCCGGTAGTACTTGCTGGCACGCTTGGAATATTCCAGGCAGTCTTCGCCGGTGGCTTCTGCCAGCCCGCGGGAAACAAAGCTGGTCAGGAACATACGGCGGAAATTGGGGGTATCCAGCTTCTGGTCCAGGATCGCTTCATAGATCTTCTGCAGTTCGTAGATCGCAAACCGGTTCTTATCCTGCAGCAGACCAACGGCGATATCAGTGTAGGAAAGCTTGCCGCGCAGGCGGTTTACCGCGGTGGTGATGATCTGGCGGTGGTCAAAGGCAAGCTCAAGCCCGCTGTCCACCTGCAGCTGGTCGGCGGTGCCGTTCTCCGGCAGCGAGATCCCGACCCATGCGGTGCGGTCGGCTCCCGGGCCGGGAAACACATGCAGGCTGGCTTTTGGGAGCAGGGCAAAATAAGCAACCGAGATCACGCGGGTGCGGGGGTCGCGGTCCACTGCGCCAAAGGTATACAGCTGCTCGATTTCAACACCGTCCAGGCCAGTCTCTTCCTTCAGCTTGCGGCGTGCGGCCTCATCCAGGGATTCCTTCATGCCAATAAAACCGCCGGGCAGCGCCCAGGCATTGCAGAAGGGGGGAATATCCCTGCGGATCATCAGCAGTTCCAGCCGGCCGGGAATATCCACGGTAAAGATGAGGATATCAACGGCAACGGAAGGGTGTTCAAACTGTGAAGCATCATAGGCAGATAGGAATTGTGCATCGCTGATCGTCATACCGGCGGCCTCCTTTTTTTCGCCATTATACCCCAAAGCCGCATCGAATGCACGCCTTTCTTTATTCCCTGTAAGGGCTGCGGTCCAGGTAGCAGCAGCCAAGCACGCCAAAACGTTTGGCCTGTTTCAGCCGCCGGTAATCGATGTAGGGCTCGCCGCAGTGCCTGCAGGCAAAGCCGTTGTAGTAACGGAAGGTCTTGCCGTCTTTGGTGATGGACCAGTTTTCTTTATCAATATTCGGGTCATACAGCTCCAGCACATCGGTGCCGTCATCGGAGTAGCAGGGGTCGGCCTGCATCATGGGAAAATTATAGCCTTTAAATGTGATGGAACGGCCGCAGGCAGGGCAAACCCCAACCAGCCGCACATTGCCCGGCGTGATATAGCCGGGGTAGCGCAGGCCTTTGGCAATCAGGTCGTTGCCGCGCGTCTGATTCCGTACGAGCTGGGCAGCGATTCCGCCCGCATCCAGCACATAGCCCTCCATGCGGTAGCCAATGTCGCCGGATTGCATGGGGCGCTCCTCCCGGGTATCGGCAACAAAACCATCGATCTGTGCCACCGGCACTTCGTCCCCACACTGCAATCTCAGGGCATTCAGCCGTACCTCAATGTGGAACCATTTTCCCGTAAAGTCCTCTTCCGGCAGCGTTTCCAGCACATAGTCGTGCTTGTGGGTGCCATCCTCCCACAGCTGGAGCACCGGGCTCTTCTGCTGCAGGGGAATAATGGCCTTGGCGGAATACTGCTGGCCGGGGTTCTGCTCGCGCCACAGGGCATATGCCTCGGAACGAATATGGATCTCCTGGCCAAGGATCTCTGCCGGTTCGCCAAGAATGCAGCGGTTCAGGCAGTTCAGGCAGTACATGGCTCCGTTCACTTTCACCATCTCTTTTCCGGGCTTGCCGGACTTATTTCCGCAGCAGCTGCAGGTGAGTGAAAAGGCATCCAGCTCCGCGCTGCACTTTGCACAGTACCAAAGGCCGCAGTGCTTCATGCGAATGTCCTTCCGCAGCCGAAGCAGTTCTCCGCCCAAGGCTTTGCTTACCACATATTTTCCCATCGTCAGTTCTTTTTCGCCCAGTTTGCTGCCGCAGCCGGCGCAGCGATTTTTGCGGTTCAGGTCTTCCAGTTTCATAGTTCGTTCCTCCTTTTTCATTATTTAACTTTTCCTTTAAAATCAGCGGTGCATGGCCAGCTCAATGCTGTCAAGATATTTGCCCAGCGAGCGGCTGAGGCTTTCGTAGCTCACGTTGCGGAATTCTTCCGTCAGCATGGGAACCGAAACATCCACAGCAGCCAGCTGATTATAAAACCGGATCTGTACCGGCGTTTTCACCAGCCGGGAATTGCCCCGGATCGTAAGGTTCATGCTCTCGCTCAGTGCCAGGATATCCTTGGCGTTCTTTACGCTGACGGCGCGGTTCATAACCAGCAGCTGCGGCTGGTCGTAGAAATCGTAAACAGCCGAAACGCCCTTCAGGATCTGCTCCCAGCCGGCGGGGTACGTCAGACTCCAGCGGCTTGTGATCCACATTTCTTCTTCACGGTAAGCTTCCAGTACCATAGGTTTAACCTCCTTTGTTTAATATGGTCTTAATGACCATCTATGATTACAATATAGTCTCAATGACTATATATGTCAAGAGGGATGATCCAAAAAAGATCGTCAGCTTTTCTACAAGGCACCGGGGCATAAAAAAGCTCCCCAAGCAGAAAGCTCGGGGAGCAAAAAACAAACAAAGCGATCAGAACGGCCAGGAAGGCAGCCATTTCAGCACAGCGGCGCTGAAGCGAATTCCAACTGAGGCGCCGGAGATCAGCGGATAGAACATCACAAACAGCCCCAGCGAAAGGGAAGTAAAGCTGCCGATCAGCAGCTGCCCTTTCGGGTGGTGCTGCTCCAGGCGGCTGAAAACCAGGCACACGGCCAGGGTAAGGAACACCGTGGAGGGAAAATAGTGGTAGGCAAATGTGAGGCGGGAGATCAGCACCCAGGGCAGCAGCTGTGCCCAAAAACCAACAAAGATGAAGCCGGCGCGGTCGTCCCGTTCATACAGCAGCGGCATCGGAAGGAACAGCACGGCAATCAGCCCGGCCCAGGTGAGCAGGGGAGAGGTGAAGGCGCCAATCACCGACTTGGTGCTGCTGCCGTAATCCAGGTAGTAAAGGATGGGGCGCAAGTCCAGCAGCCACTGGTACCAGCGGGAGGAGTAGGGGTGGGTGGCAACAATGCCTGCGTGGTAGTTAAACATGCTCTGCTGGTTGGCAAGCACGATGCGGGCATAATCCTTGCTCAGCAGCATGCCGATGCCGTGCATCCCCTGAGCCTTGCCGTAGGGAACATAGCTCAAGTAATATACAAGCGCGGGAACCAGAACAAAGAAGACCAGGCACCACAGAATATTCACGGCCAGGGAACGCAGGACCAGGGCTCTCTGCGCCTTTTTCCAGTGTTTTGCCAGCATGCGCACCCAGTAGGCAAGCCACAGCACGGCAAGCCCGGCTCCCGCATAAACGCAGATCCATTTGCTGGCGCAGCCAAGCCCAAAGCAGAGCCCGCTCAGCCCCAGCCACACCATGCGGCGGCGGGAAGGGCGCAGCTCCTCTGTGCTGCAGATGAACAGCCACAGGAACAGGTACATATAAATAATAAAGAATACGCCGTAGGTATCAATGGTGGCAATGCGCGTCTGCGCAAAATGCATAAAATCAAAGGCAAACACCAGCGTGCCGCAGACAGGCACCATTTTGCCGCCAAACAGCTTTTTGATCAGGATATACAGCCCGGGCAGCATCCCCACACCAAACAGGGTTCCCATAAAGCGCCACCCGAAGGGGGTGAGCCCGAACATGCGAATGCCAAGGCCAAGAATGATCTTACCCAGCGGCGGGTGAGAGATCTCGTAGGGGGCCATGGACTGGATATGCTCCTGTGCGGTGCGCACATGGTAGATTTCGTCAAAATAACTGCCGTTGAGGTAGGTGTATTTTGCGGGCAATACCGCCTGCTCGTCAAAAAGCTCAGCCTGCGGGCAGGTGATCTTTCCGGCATCTATAAGGGCACCGCTGCCGTCGTACAGTGCCAGCTCGCCCAGATACAGCGGTGTTGCGGACGAAATACGCAGAGCATCGGTGGTGATCGGCTCTTCCGGCGTGAACTCACACCAGCGGAACAGGGCGGCATAGCTCTGTTCCAGGCTGCCGGCGCTGTGCCACTGGCCGTCTTCACCAAGAGTCTCCAGCGTGTAGCTGCCGGTGTTCAGCCCGGTGTAGTACTGCAGGC